>JBGCFE010000022.1:0-10828 GCA_045106775.1 Halioglobus sp. | reverse complement strand
CTTTTCCTCGATAATCACCGATATTTTTATTTCTGATGTAGTGATCATAATAATATTAATGCCTGCCTCGCCCAGGGTGTTAAACATCTGGCTGGCAACACCGGCATGGGAGCGCATACCCACCCCTACCACAGAGACTTTAGCAACCTTACTGTTACTGGTAACTTGCCGGGCGCCAATCTCTTGGGCCACCTGCTCAAGAATTTCCTGAGCTCGCGCAAGCTCGGTGCGCGAAACAGTGAAAGTGAAATCAGTGGTGTTGTCGTGTGAAATATTCTGCACGATGACATCCACTTCCACATTAGCATCGCCAATGGGGCCCAGAATTCTGTATGCCACGCCAGGAAAATCGGGCACGCCCTCAATGGTGAGCTTGGCTTCATCGCGGTTGAACGCAATGCCGGCTATGGTGGGGGTTTCCATCGTGGTGTCTTCCTCTATCGTAATCAGCGTGCCGGGGCCTTCTTCAAAGCTGTGTAGTACACGTAGTGGCACTTTATACTTGCCGGCAAATTCCACAGCGCGTATCTGCAGCACCTTGGAGCCCATGCTGGCCATTTCCAACATCTCTTCAAATGTGATGCTTTCGAGGCGGCGTGCGTCGCTTACAACGCGTGGGTCGGTGGTGTAAACGCCATCTACGTCGGTGTATATCTGGCACTCGTCGGCTTTAAGCGCTGCAGCCAGCGCAACAGCCGTGGTATCAGAGCCGCCTCGGCCCAGCGTCGTGATGTTGCCGTGCTCGTCTACGCCCTGAAAGCCTGCCACTACTACCACACAACCCGCGTCAAGATCCGCGCGCATACGCGCATCATCAATCTCGCGAATGCGGGCCTTAGTATGCGAATCGTCGGTGAGGATGCGTACCTGGCTACCATTGTAGGACTTTGCCTTCACACCGCGCTTGGTAAGCGCCATGCTCAGGAGCGCGGTTGTTACCTGCTCGCCGGTAGAAACTAGCACATCCATCTCTCGCGGTGCGGGTCGCTCCTGCACCTGATGGGCAAGTTCTATTAAACGGTTGGTTTCGCCGCTCATGGCAGACACAACCACCACAATATCGTGGCCGTCGGCGCGAAAGCCTGCAACTTTCTCAGCCACCTGTTCAATGCGTTCTATGGTGCCTACCGAGGTGCCGCCAAATTTTTGAACAAGCAAACTCATGACAGCTGCGCCGCCACCCACTCTGGTACCGCTTTGAGCGTGTCATCTAACGCTGCAACATCCTCGCCGCCGCCTTGGGCCATGTCGGGCCGGCCACCGCCCTTGCCGCCAAGGCGTTGAGCGAATTCTCTCATCAAGTCGCCCGCTTTTACCTTATCTGTAAGATCTTTAGTGACGCCGGCGGTTAACGCTATTTTGTTGTCGTTAACGGCGGCCAATAAAATCACGGCGCTACCCAATTTGTTTTTGCATTGGTCGAGCGTATCGCGCAGCGATTTAGCGTCAGCGCCATCCACGTTGGCGGCGAGCACTTTAATGCCTTCTACTTCAACCGCATCGGCAGTGAGGTCACCACCGGCGGAGGTTGCGAGCTTCTGCTTCAGGCGCGCAATTTCTTTTTCCAGATCGCGGTTGTCGCTACGCAGGCTAGCCACTTTTGCAGCCACATTGTCGGGCGCGCCTTTTACTACTTCGCAAACCTGTGCAAGCTGAGCATCTATTGTTTCTATTTCTGCCAGCGCGCCTGCGCCGGTGACGCCTTCAATTCGGCGTATGCCGGCTGCAACTCCTGATTCAGAGGTAATACGCATTAAGCCAATATCGCCGGTGCGCGCCACATGCGTGCCGCCGCAAAGCTCTACGGAAAAGTTCTCTTCGCCCATCGCCAGTACGCGCACTTCGTCGCCATACTTCTCGCCGAACAATGCCATAGCGCCCGCTTCAACCGCGTCGTCCATTGACATCAACCGTGTAGTCACTTGGGTGTTGCCGCGCACTTGGTCGTTCACGCGCTGCTCGATCGCCTTCAACTGCTCAGGCGTAACAGCTTCGGGGTTAGAAAAGTCAAAACGCAAACGCTGCGAATCTACCAGCGAGCCTTTCTGTTGCACGTGCTCGCCCAACTCTAAGCGCAGCGCAGCATGTAGCAAGTGCGTTGCACTGTGATTAAGGCGCGTGCGCTGGCGAATGCTGTCGTCCACTTCTGCGGTGAGCGTATCGCCTACTTTTACGCTGCCTTGCAGCACCTTTACTTCATGAAGGTGGTGATTAGAGGCCTTGCGGGTATCCGCCACCTCCAACTGGGCATTACCGCCACTTTTTGCCACCAAGTAGCCCGTATCACCCACCTGCCCGCCAGACTCGGCGTAGAACGGCGTGCGGTCTAACACTACGGCGCCACTTTCATCCACATTCAGACACTCAACAGCTTCACCGTCGCGTAAAAGGGCTAGAATCACCCCTTCGCCGGTGGCGCTGTCGTAGCCGGTGAACTCGGTGCTGCCTTCAAGAGTTAACGCGTCGTTGTAATCTACTTTAAAGCTGCCGCTTTCTTGCGAGCGCGAGCGCTGCTCGGCCATGGCGGCCTCATAGCCTTCTATATCCAGCGTTAGGTTGCGTTCACGTGCGATGTCGTTAGTAAGATCGGTAGGGAAACCGTAAGTATCGTAAAGCTTGAATACGACATCGCCAGGTATCACGCTGCCCTCGAGGCTTTGTAATGCTTCATCGAGAATCTGCATGCCGTTATCAAGCGTCTTGGCAAACTGCTCTTCTTCCTGCAGCAGCGCCTTTTCTACCTGCGGCTGCATTTTCTTCAGCTCTGGGTACGCATCACCCATTTCATGGGCCAGTGTGGGCACTAGCTTGTAGAAGAACGGGGCATGCGCGCCTAACTTGTTACCGTGGCGAATAGCGCGGCGAATAATGCGACGCAGCACATACCCCCTGCCCTCGTTGCCGGGCATCACGCCATCTACAATCAGGAACGCACAGGAGCGAATGTGGTCAGCAATAACGCGCAGTGATTTCTCTTCAAGATCCTTCACCTGCAGCACGTTGGCGGTTTCTTTGATCAGCGCCTGGAACAAATCGATTTCGTAGTTGCTGTGTACGTTTTGCAAAACGGCAGCAATACGCTCAAGACCCATGCCGGTATCAACCGAGGGCTTGGGCAGTGGGTTCAGCTCACCGCTCTGATCGCGGTTGTACTGCATGAACACCAGGTTCCAGATTTCGATGTAACGGTCTAGATCATCGTCTTCGCTACCGGGCGGGCCGCCGGGGACGTCTTCCCCGTGGTCGTAAAAAATCTCGCTGCAGGGGCCGCAGGGGCCGGTATCGCCCATCTGCCAAAAGTTGTCTTCGTCCAAACGCGAAATGCGCTCTTTGGGGAAGTTGATATCGTTAATCCAGATTTGCTCTGCTTCGTCGTCAGACACATGCACGGTTACCCATAGACGCTCAGGCGGCAGGCCCAGAGTGCCGGTGAGGAATTCCCACGCAAAGCGAATGGCGTCGCGCTTGAAGTAATCGCCAAAGCTGAAGTTGCCAAGCATTTCAAAGAAGGTGTGGTGGCGTGCGGTGTAGCCGACGTTTTCTAGATCATTGTGCTTACCGCCGGCACGTACGCAGCGCTGGCTGCTGGTAGCGCGGTTGTAGTTGCGCGGATCGCTACCCAGAAAAGTATCTTTAAACTGCACCATGCCCGCGTTGGTGAAAAGCAGGGTAGGGTCATTGCCCGGCACCAGCGAGCTACTGGTCACACGCTGGTGTTCCTGCTGTTCAAAGTAGGCCAGAAAGGCCTCGCGTATTTCTACGGTCTTCATAGGTTGTCTCAGTGTTTCGGTGTTTGTCGCAACGCTAGCTGGGCCTGCCGGCCAGCTCAGCCGACATCAAATTTCCTGCCCGCCAACAAATGCAGGTGCAGGTGGAATACGGTTTGGCCGGCGTCTGCGCCGTTGTTAATAAAAACGTTGAAGGCCTCTTCAACGCCTAGCTGCCTCGCAATCGTGCCAACCGTTAGCATCAAGTGGCCCAACAGAGCCTGATCATCCAGCTCGGAATCTACCAGCTTGGGAATGCCCTTCTTGGGAATCAGCAGCACGTGAACCGGGGCTTGCGGGTTAATGTCGTTGATAGCAATGCAGTGTTCGTCTTCATAGACAAAATCAGTGGGGATCTCACCGCGAATGATTTTTGCAAATATGGTGTCTGACATGCTCTGACTGGCCTCTTTGTGTGCGTCTTGAACCGCGCAATAAAACCCTGGGATTAACCCAGCTTCTCATCGGCGGTAAGTTGGCGCGCTTCGCTTTCCAACATCACTGGTATGTCGTCGCGCACCGGGTAGGCGAGGCCTGAGGCCTTGCACACCAGCTCGTTTTTTTCGGCGTCGTATTCCACCGGCGCCTTGCTTACAGGGCAAACCAGGATGCTGAGTAATTTTTTGTCGATCATTGCCGTTTCACCCGCAGATGTCAGTCGTTATAACAGCCGCGCATTATACGGCCTTTTTGCCAGCTTGGGCACGGGTTGGGAGCGGGAATTACTCTGCGGCTTTGAGCTGACCAGGTTGCGGGGGCACCAGTAACTGGGGGTCAATGCGCTGTTTACGCCAGTTCATCCGCCAATCCAGATGCGGGCCCGTCGCTCGGCCAGTAGCGCCGATGGCACCAATGCGGTCGCCCGTTTCAAGCACTTGGCCAACTTCAACATCTACAGCACTCATGTGAAGAAAGGTGGAGGACAGATTGTAACCATGATCCAGAATCACGGTACCGCCGGAGTAGAACAGATCGGGCTCAGCCAAAGTCACCACACCTGCCGCTGGCGCTACCACAGGAGTTCCCGTTGGCTGCGCCACATCTACGCCGTAATGAGGCCTGCCAGGCGTGCCATTATAGACGCGCTGGCTTCCATAGACCCCAGAAATGCGGCCAGTAGCGGGCCACTCGAAGGCGCCCAATACAGAGCGTAGCAACGCTGGGTCATCCAGTTTGGGGGCCCGGGCTTTGCGCACCAGTGCTCCTTCGCGTCGGATTCTCTCAAGTTGAGCCTTAGGCGGCGTTACCGTTTTTTGCGGCACGCCTTCTACGCGCGAAATTCGGTATTCTCGCTGGGCGATGTTCAGCGTTTGCTCGCAGGGCTGCGGCCCAGATACAGTCAACTGCGCTGTTTGGCCTGCATCCCGACCAAAGCCCACCAGCGTTGTGCCATCGGGTAGCACATCCAGCACTGAGTCATCGACGCTGACAGCACTGCCAGGGGGCACTTGGAACCAGATCAAGCCGCCCTGCTGCAAAGAACCTTCAATAGCTGGGCATTTGGTGGTCTTCGGTTCTGTGGCGTGCACCGAGGCTGCTCCAAAACCGGCGCACAGCACTAGAACAGCTCGTGCCGCTAATCTGACTTCCAACCTCGCCAACCACCTCACCAACAATTTAAACACTACCCTATTCGCCTGCAGCCCAACGCATCGCTTTAGACATGAACTCGCGATACTCGGGGATGCTGTAAGTAGCCGCCTGATGGCCAATTGCGCTGTAAACCGCGCGGCCTTCAGCGATTGTGTGGCGCCACGCAAGGGGGTGTTCCCCCTCCATGCTGTCTGAGCCAAAGAAAGTGGTGCCTTTGGTGATGTACGACTGTTCATCTATCGTCAGCACAATTTCAGAGCCGGTGTCGCGCGGGTTTGCCTCAAACGCATACCATTCTTCTTGCGGTATCGACCACGGTGTTGGCAAGTGGGACGTGAGGTCTTTGCCGCCATCGGCTGTATTCAACTTCGCATCCTGAAACTGCGGATCCATGGTATGGCCGACAAATTGTGCGCCCACCAGCTTTTGTACGTACCAATCCCAGCGGTAAGAGGGGTCGCCGCCAGCACCGTGAACGCCTAACCAGCCACCGCCCTGCTCTACCCAAGTTTTAAGCGCATCTTTCTGCTCCTGAGTTAGCACATCTCCCGATACATTGTTCCAGATAACAAGCTTGAACTTGGCTAAATCTTCTGGGTTATGCACCGCGCCATTATTGGACAGGTAGGCATCCCAGCCATTGGCTTTGGCAAGATCAGCAAACATAGCATCGGCAGCAGGCAGCGCATCTTTATGCACAAAGCCGTTCACTTTGTTAAAGATCAATACTGCGGGCTTGGTGAATTCGCCCACTGCAGGCGGCACGGTATCGAAGTCTTCGCGCTGAATGATGCCAATGGACTTTAGCTGCATGTAAACAGCTAGCGCGCCGGCTACGAGCAGACCCAGCAAAACGATTGCGGCAATTTTTAGAATTTTCATGGCGAGCCCTAAATGCGTAAAGCCTGATGATACTGTGCGCCTACCGGCTACAGCAACGGCTAGTTTGGTCTACGCCTGATACTCAATAGTGTTCACCGTCCATGCAACAGTGCCACTGGGGGTTTGCACCAGTGCCTCATCGCCCTCTTCTTTTTTCAACAGCGCTCGGGCCATGGGCGAATCAATAGAAATACGATCCATGCGGCCATCATAGATTTCGTCGGGGCCAACGATTTGCAAACGCTTGAGTTCACCGGCTTCCGATTCAATCTCTACCCAGGCACCAAAAAACACCTTGCCGTCTTGCTGCGGCGAGTAATCCACAATCTGCACATCTTCAAACAGTTTACGCAGGTACCGCACACGCCGGTCTATCTCGCGCAAGCGCTTTTTGTTGTATTGATAGTCGGCGTTCTCGCTGCGATCACCCAGCGAAGCAGCCCAAGTCACTTTTTTGGTGGTGTCTGGGCGCTCAACACGCCACAGCGTATCTAGCTCTTCTTTTAAAGCCTCGTAGCCCGCCCGGGTGAGTAGCTTGCTTCTGGCCATAGGGCTTATCGACGCCCTCGACGGCGACGATGCAACGCCCACATAGCCACGCCACTGCTAGCCAGGCACATGAGAAGCACGGCAGCTGCATCCATCACCCAAACACCTTTTGCTCCAAAAAGCCGGCCGCTGTGTAGGTCTAACAAAACCCGCTCCCAGGTTAGCCACTGCTGTGCTCTGGGTAACGCCTGTGCTACCGAAACGGGCAAAGGTCCAGAAGCCGCTTGTTCGATAATGGCGCCTGCAACAATAGTCGTCTCAAATTGCAGGTTATCCAGATCGGCGATATGCCACTGACCCTCTAGCTGCACAACTACCTGCGCAGCATCAGCAGAGTCAACCCGACCAATGCCCATAACGGGCGTCGGTAAACCTGCACTGGCCGTAACTGCCTCTATCATCTGCCCGTCGGGCAGAATAAGCACCAGCTGATCAGCACAGGCTGCCACGAGGTACTCTGGCGTTTGCAGCGCACCCACTAATGGCTCATAACAAGTAGTGATCTCCTTGCTATTGAAGTAAAGCTGCCCGCCTTTAGCACGTGACAACCAACCCGAGTCAACACGGTATCCAGACACGCTCTCGGTCGAATTGCCACCTTCGTACAGACGCAACAGCCACTCTGATTGCACAAGGGTTTGATCGAGCGCCAAGCCAGAAGAATGATTCAGCGCAATACCTGTGACGGACAAGACAAAAACAAACAACGCGGCTATCAGGCCCATGCGTCGGTGCCAACGCCATAGAGCACCAACGAGTCTTCGCGCAAAGCGCACTACTGATGTGCCTTGAAATCCGCGCGCGCGTCTAAAGCCATGGAGGGGTCAGCGGCGCGCGGTGTGTCGTCTGCAATGACATTGGGCTTGTCATCAGGAGTGTCACGCTCGATTCTTGCATCCAGCCACAAAGCCGCACGCGTCACTTTTTCCACCGCGCGAACCGACAGAGTAGCGCCGGTGATGCCATCAATTGATTCAGAGAGGTAACCATCTTGGCGCAGTGTAAGCCCAGCAAACTGCTTGGTAAAGAAGGGGTAACGAATTTCCCAACCGCGGCTTTCGCGAAACGCTAGAACATCTACGCGCTCCACCTTGCCATTAAACACCACCACACCCAGAGTGATTGGCTTTACCTTGCCTATTTCCTCCATTATCCAGGCACTTTTGCTGCCTGAAGTCCAATAACGAAGCCGCAGACCGGATGGCAACCAACGAATAGAATCTTTGGCAGCCTCGCGCGTGGGCTTAGTAAGCCACAACGTTTGCAGCTGAGCAGGCTCGCCGGCAAACGCAAGATCCAGAAAAGCATCCCGCGTGAGGTATTCCTCGCCATACGCAAAAAAGGCTGCCATCCAAAGGATAGCAGCCAACGCGCCATTTTGAGCCCAACGTTTGTGGACCCAACGGCACCCGCAACGTTCGTGCACTACAGACTCCAGCCTACACCCAGATTAAAGCCTTCTAGCTCTTTCTGGTTGTCTGGTGCGTCTTGAAACTGATAATCAATTTTGAAAACAACATTCTCCTCAAGCCAGTAATTCACGCCAATATCCCATTGGTTGAATTCTGTATCGCCGCCACCGCCGGCCTGGTTATCCCACTCGCTATAGCGCGTAAACACACCCCACTTTGGCAAAATGCGATACGAGGGCTCAATGTACCAACCTTCCTGCGTATCGGCGCCATCTTTAATCGCATTAATGTTGTTGTCGATATCCCAACCCGCTGCGACAGCGCGCAAACCAAAAGGCCCGTTACTATAGGCCACATGCGCTGAAAACAGCATCGCGTCGATCTCTTCTGCAAAGCCACCCTGATAAATATCTTGCTGATACTGTAGCGATGCGCCCACTTCTAAACCGGCAACACCTGTGTAACGCAAGGATGCGGTATACGCGGGGTCTGAGGCTTTGGCATTCGACACTTTTTGACGACCGCTGCGGATCTTGAAATCACCCGCATCGGCGTCCAGACCTAGGCCAGAAGTGAAAGACGCTTCGTAATTCCAACCAGGTGCCAACTCGCCACCAATAGCTGCTCCCGCTTCCCACCATGTGGTGGGAATAATTTCTTTCTCTACGTTATTGCGCTCCACACCGTAGAAAGTATCGGGCTCATGGGTCAAGTTGAGCAAACCGATAGGCAGCAGAAATAGCCCGGCACGAAGCTGCGTGCGGTCGCTCAAATCATGCTCTACATAGGCCTGTTCTAGTTCCAACTCTCCGCCATTGGAATCGTCGCTTTTCACCAGTGAATGTTCGATCTCCACTTCAGAGAAGAAACGCGTTTTTTCACTGAACTCATGACCAAGAAAAAAGACAAAACGGTGAAAGTCGATCTCGTCTTTATCACCGCCATCGCCGTTCTGGTTATCGAGGTTGTTGTAATGCAGCTCGCCGTAATGACCTATGGTTGTCTTGCCACCGCCACTACCAAAATTAGATGCGCCGGCCGTGTTGAGGCTCTCCTCTACAACGGTAGCTGTAGCCTCAACCTTCTCAGACGTAAGCTTTACTTCTTCGTCGGTATCAGCGACCTGCGCTTTCAGACGGGTGATTTCCGCTTGCTGCTGCTGAATGATTTCCCACATCTCTTCGATTGAGGGTGTGGCCGCCATGGCTGTGTTTGCGATAACGGTGGTAGACAGGAGGCCTAGCGCTAATCCTGCTGAAAGGTTTTTCATTGAGATAATTCCTATTACTGCATGTGTTTCCCTGAGGAATCAGAACAGTAATGCGAATCATTCTCAATTGCAACCATAAAATTCATCTAGCACGAGATAAAAAAACCGGCGCCTGGCGCCGGTCATTCCGCTAACAGTAAACTTTAGCAGTGTTAACCGCCGCCGCCCGGCACATAGCCATCGGTTGTGCAAGGCAGGCTTGGGTCGCAAGTATCCACAAACTTACCCTCCCCCGAGGGCCGCAGGAATGCCGATTTCTGCGTCTGAGCCAGCGGGTCTTTGCGCGGTAGGCTGTGCGGGTCATCGCCAAAATCAGGCTCAAACGGTGCCAGGTTGCTGATCGGTGGTGGCGCAGTGCCGCCGTCATTAGCACCGCCATCGAGCGGGCCATCATCCCAATACGTTAGTACTGAACCCAGATAATCGCCGGCTGGAACAGGGTCCAACGCAACAAATGGGTTGGTATCTGGATGGCGCCCTGCTTCAAGCGCGGGCACACGTAACTTAGCGCCAATAGAACGCGCCATCACTTCTGCTGTCCACTGACTCACCTGATGATCACCATAGGCCACCTGCAGCAGCACAGAATGCGAGGGCGTGTTCGGCAGCGTGTTGTTCTCAATATGATAGGCATACCCGCTGGCCTCAGCACGATCCCATATCATTTGCACCATGGAGAGCAGAATCGTTTGGTCTTTCACGCTTGGGTAACCACCGCCAGTGTCACCGGTTACCGCACCGCTGAAAAACAGATCGTAATCGGCAAAATCGATACTGCGGCGCAGCAGGAAGCTGTAAGCCATGCCCGGTACACCTAGCACGCCACGTTCAACGTCTTGAATCAGCCCCATCAGTGCACCGCCGAGAATACCGCCCTGACTGTTGCCATCGTAATACACCGTGCTGTTGTCAAACACGGGCATGTCCGCTGCGCGAAAAGCATCATGAGCAGCAAACCCAGCTTCATGTTTCAGCAACCGCGCCAGAAACTGAAAGTTCAAAAAACCCTGCTGCGTGCGATCGAACACCGGCTTCAACTGGCTCCAATCCTGCAGAGCAGTAATAGCCACAGCCACATCGTCATTGGCAAAACCCGCCCAGTCTGTCGCGCAGAACATCATTTCATTATTCTCGGCCATGATGTCTACGTTGTTACCCGTGCCACCGCGAACTTCACGTGCACTTCCCAACAGGCCGTGGCCGTATAGGGATGGCCGCGCAATGGCCTTAGGCATCATCGTAAAGTCTTCGGCTATAGAGCGTGGTATGCGGCAAATAAAATTGGAAGCGAGCATGTTGTCGCCGCCAATACGATCAGGCAGGCCGTCATCGGGCGTGTCGTAGAAAAACGATGA
>JBGCFE010000219.1:0-13381 GCA_045106775.1 Halioglobus sp. | reverse complement strand
CGTAGGGAAGGGGGCTGGTGCTCACCACTTTCTCGAAAGCTTCGCCACCGCGAATGCGCCTGAATAGCTTGTCCATATGTTGCTGCGCAGCCTGTGTCTCTGCCTTGCCCGCATCGGGCGAAAGCGGTAAGAGCGCATGCTGGATAAAATATTCGGGCTGAGTGAGTTTTTGGCCTTCTGGTGTCTGAATGAAGTTATCGACTTCCTGTTCAGTAATCTGGATACGCTGACTAACGTTGCCGCCCTGTACCCGCTGTATAATCATTTCGCGGCGGACCTGCTCACGCATGGCATTATACGATTGGCCTTCCGCTTCCAGCGCTGTTCGAAACTGCTCCAGGTTCATGCCGTTTTGGCCAGCGATCCGCGTAATAGCGGCGTTTAGTTGAGCGTCTGAAATACGTACGCCTACACGCGTACCTTTTTGCAGCTGAATACTTTCCAAGATCAACCTGTCCAACGTTTCGCGAACCAGCGTGTCTTCAGAGGGCACTTCAATATTTCTGGCCTGAAGGTTTTTGGTTACCGCGCTGATTCGCTCGCGCAATTCACTGGCCATGACGACATCGTCGTCGACAATGGCAACCACCTGGTCCAATACTTGTGTGGCGGCGATAGCAACTGGCGCCATCACTGCGTATGTGGCAAGCACCATAGCGGTTAGCCCTGATGCGCGTAGCGTATTTTTAAATTTCACGTTCCTCAAACCCTCGAATCATGTCCTCCATAATTTGCGTGATGCGATCGCCATAACCGCCCATGCCTTTGAGAACAATTTGAAACTGTGTGGTGTTTTCTCGCTGTAGATCTGGATCGGTAAGATCTGCTAATTGGCCCGATACATTATTGAAGTAGCGCAGATGAAGCAATCTAACTGTCCAGCAGCAGGTATCGTATTCCACGCCAAACATATCTTCTACGCTTCTATTTGCCTCAAGTGAGTAGTTCACCGCGGCAAACGCGCTCCACTGATTGTTTACCGGCCAGTAGACTGATGCGCTCGCCTGTTCCGTCGAGGGCTGCTCCGTGACGGTGGTCGTCAGTGGCCTGCGAAAAGAATAGCCCAGATTGAAAAGACCCCCGTTATCGTTACGATAACTGCCTAGGAGGAACCCGGAGTTCATCTTTTCACTGAATGGGTCGTACACAAGGCTGGTGCGCAAGCCGAGTCTTTCATTGGGTGTAAAATTCAATTCCCCTGCAACTTCCGAGCCGCTATCGTCCAGTGGCTCTGCGCTGGACGATAAACGCACCTTGCGATCGCGCAAGTAGTATATCTGGCCAAGGCTTGCGCTGAGGAGGCTCTTGCCTGTTTCGTCATCGATGAAACGGGTGGTTAGGCCAATCGCTAATTGGTTGGCATCATCGAGGCGGTCGCGACCAGAAAAACGTGTGTCTCTAAAGAGCTGGTTGTAAGTAAATGTCAGCTCGGCGCTATCGAAATCGGGTTGGTCGGTCTGATCTTCAAATTCGCTGTAGAGATAGTACAGGCGAGGCTCCAGTGTTTGAGTCATCTCTTTGCCAGAGATCAGCGAGGTAGGGCGTTCAAAAAATAAACCCGCATCAAGGTTGGCAACCGCAGAACCTGCTGATGGGCTGTCGGTGGGCAGGCTGCCTATGTCGCTGAGATCGTAATCTAAATAGCGGTACTTGATGGTGGGCTGTGCAAACGCGTAGGGCCACACCATTGGATAGGTGATCCCGGCCTCGGCGTAGAGGCGTTGGCCGGTAACTCGGTTTTCGTCTGTGTCAAAGTTTGAGTATTGGGCAACGAATATGGGTTCGACATTAAAAGGGGTGAGTGAGTTGCGGTATTGGGCCGTGAACTGCGGCAGTTTCTTGTAATCGTCTCTAATGTCGTCAGCCAGCGATTGAAACTGCTGGGTTTGAAGATTCAGGAACCAGCGCTCTCCCAGGTAATCCAGTGACGCCAGCTGCAACAGGCTGGTACGACGCTGCGAATCTAGATTGGCTGTGTCGAGATCTTTGATGTAATCGACGTCGCTGGCTTTCGAATAGTCGATCTTTGAGCGCCATCGCTGCCCGAACAGGCCGTCTTGTTTCACAACCCCCAGCCAGCGGTCTGAGCTCAGGTTACTGTCAATTTGGTTTTCGTAGCGGTCGTCGCTGCCCATATAGGCACCGCCAACACGCCACAACCCGGCCAGCGGGCTCAAGTAACGTAACTGCAAATCGTGGTTCAACCCGCGTTCTTCGATATAGCGGGGGGAATACAGTGCGTCGTAGTTGGGCGCCAGATTAAAGTAAATGGGCGCAGTAATATCCAGGCCCCCGGTACTGTCATTGCCAAAATCGGGCCAGAGGAAACCAGTACGGCGGCGATCATCTAGCGGGAAGCGCAACCAGGGGGTGTAAAAAATCGGCACACCGCCTAACTCGATAGTGGCATCGTGTGCCGTGCCAAGCCCTTCTTCCAGATCGATATCAAGCTGGTCGGCGCGCACAGCCCAATCATTGTCATCGGGTGCGCAATAACTGACTGTGCTGTCATGCAAAAAGATTTTGCCTTCGGAGTCGCGCTCAAGTAGCCGCGCATTTCCATGCATATGTTCTCGGTGAAACACAAACTCACCATCGGTGATACTGGCTTCACCGGTTTTGGAATCGACTTGGGCGCGATCACCCGACAACATAACGCCTGGCTCGCGCAGTGTGACATTCCCACTGATGATGACCGTTTCCTCAATCCTGTCGACGATAACTTCGTCGCCGCGCATGCGTCGATAACCTTGTGAGGCTACAGTGCCGCCGGAAAGCGTTACCTCGCCGTCACGAAGTTGTGAGCGTTCAGCCCTGGCGCGAAACTCAGATTCCTCCGGTGGCGTATCTTTGTTCTGCGCTGCGAGCGGATCAATATACCGCCCGCCACAGTTTTGACAGCGCCGATCGCGTAATGTTTCGGGGACTTCGCTCGTGGGGGCCCAGTCGTAGCTTCGCAGCGTGGCCTCACTGGCCGGAACGCAGGCAGAAATTTCCCCGTTTTCGGTGGGCTTACAGTCAGCCGGATTGGTATTCTGTGCTATGGCGGCATTTACCAAAAGCAGGGACAATGCTGCGCAGCGTGCAAAGCTCTTCAAAAGAGTAGCGCAATAGTAGTGTGTAGTGGGGCTAGTAGTGGGGCTAGGTGTCATGCGGCCAGACTTAGTAGTAGCGTGTGTTGTAGCGCTTATAGTGGCTAATCCAGCGCCGATTCTAAAGCATCGCCTCGCTATTGTCTGAGAAATGTAAGACAAATTTAGGTTGTAGACACTGAATCAGGAGAAGTAAGTGACATCACGCTCGATAACCGATGCCCTTGTCAATTGGGCGCTTGCCGAACTGGGCTGGGAAGAGGTGCACCCACGGCCAAGGCTGCGGGCTGTTGCCGGCGATGCGAGTAGTCGCAAATATTTTCGCCTGGTTTCAGACTCGGTTCGGTACGTGGTCGCCTACGCGCCTCCGGCGACTGAGAAAAATGAGGCCTTTCTCGCCAAAAGAGAGGTGCTTGCAGATGCGGGCGTACGCGTACCAAAGATCCATGCCGTTGATCTGAAGGAAGGGTATTGGCTGCTTGAAGATATGGGTGATGAGGTATTGCTAGGGCTGTTAAGCAAGGATACGGCCAAGGGGTACTACGAGCAGGCGATGGATGTGCTGTCGCGTCTGGCTGCTGCGCCGCTTGATTCTTCCGAACTGGCCCCCTACGACGAGGCACTGCTGGGTGAAGAACTAAGCCGCTTTCAGACCTGGTTCGTGGAGGGTTTGCTGGAGTACACGGTCGATGAAGAAGAACAGGGAATTATCGATGCGCTCTGTAGCGCACTGATAGAGTCAGCGTTGCAACAGCCTAAAGTACTTGTGCATAGAGATTTCCATAGTCGAAACCTGATGCTCGCAGAGGCCGGTGAGCTCGCCGTTATTGATTTTCAGGATGCAGTGGTTGGGCCCATCACCTACGACTTAGTGTCGTTACTGCGTGATTGTTACATTCGTTGGCCGCCTGAGAGCGTTGTGGATTGGGCGATTGATGGCTACAAGATGTATCAGCAGAGTGGTTTTCTCGAAGATGTAGAACAGGCAGAGTTCCTGCGGTGGTTTGACCTGATGGGGCTGCAGCGTCACTTGAAGGTGCTTGGAACCTTTGCAAGGCTCAATTTACGCGATAGTAAAACCGGCTATCTAAACGATCTTCCGCTGGTGTTGCGGTATGTGCAGGAGGTGCTGAAAGAGCACTCTTCTGACAATAAGGCCATGGAAGACTTCCAGCATTGGTTTCGCCATACCATGCTTCCGCTGATCCGTGAGCAGGGCTGGAGCTTTAGGTGAAGGCAATGATTCTGGCTGCGGGCGTTGGCGAGCGTATGCGCCCGCTGACAGATACCACACCTAAGCCATTGCTCGAGGTGGCGGGTCTGCCATTGATAGAGCACCACCTGGTGCGCCTGAAAAAAGCAGGTTGTAAGCAGGCGGTGATCAACGTCTCTCATCTTGGTGAGCAAATAGAGCAATTTTGCGGAGGCGGCGAGCGCTGGGGGATTTCTATCGATTTTTCGCGAGAGCCAGAGCCGCTGGAAACCGCAGGTGGCATTCTTCAGGCGTTGCCGTTGCTGGGTGATGAGCCGTTTTTAATTGTGAATGGTGATGTTTGGACCGACGTGCCTTTTGCCGCGCTGCTGCGCTATTCGTTGAAGGACAATGAATCAGCGCATCTAGTGTTCGTTGATAATCCACCGCAACATCCATTGGGCGATTTTAAGCTGACGTCGTCAGGGTATGTGGAGGTGCTTGAGGCGGGCCAGCGTGGGGTCACTTATGCAGGCGTCGGTATTTACAGCGCGCCGTTTTTTGCTGGCTCGCAGCCGGGCAAATTGGCGCTGCGGCCTCTGCTTGACGCGGCCATCCTGCAGGGCACACTCGGCGGTCGTTTGCACGATGGTGCCTGGGAAGATGTTGGAACCCCTGATCGGCTAGCGCAGCTGAACGAGCAACTTGAAGCCGCCAATGAAGTGGTTGGTAACTAATGCAACTGAGCAGTTAGCCATAGAATATTTGTCTTCACCGCCATGGATCAGGTGAACACGTATCCAATAGGCGCTAGAATGCAGCGCAGCATGAACCGTCTATTCTGAAGAGCCGTTCTCTATGTCTGATTACCTGATAGCACCCTCAATATTGGCAGCCGATTTTGCCCGTTTGGGCGAAGAGGTTGATACCGTTTTAGCCGCCGGTGCAGATATCGTGCACTTTGATGTGATGGATAATCACTATGTGCCCAATCTGACTATTGGCCCAATGGTCTGCAGCGCGCTCCGCAAGCATGGGGTGACTGCTGACATCGATGTTCATCTGATGGTTAGCCCTGTTGATCAACTCATTGGTGATTTCGCAGATGCCGGGGCGAGTTACATTACCTTCCACCCTGATGCGTCTACACATGTTGATCGCTCTTTGCAGATGATTCGCGATGCTGGCTGTAAGTCGGGCCTGGTGTTTAATCCGCATATGGGTCTGGATGCGCTTCGTTACGTACTTGATAAGGTGGATATGGTGCTTCTCATGTCTGTCAATCCGGGCTTTGGTGGGCAATCTTTTATT
The DNA here is from genome assembly GCA_045106775.1 of Halioglobus sp. GTDB lineage: Bacteria > Pseudomonadota > Gammaproteobacteria > Pseudomonadales > Halieaceae > Marimicrobium. Next base: position 7,786 of record JBGCFE010000219.1, on the reverse strand, counting down.
CCCGGAACGCTCGACAAGCTGCGTGAAGCGAGAAAGATTATCGACGACTCTGGTTACCCTATCAGGCTGGAAATTGATGGCGGTGTTACGCCGGCAAACATTGGTGAGATCGCCGCAGCGGGTGCAGATACCTTCGTGGCTGGCTCGGCGATATTCAATCAGCCCGACTACACGGCCGTTATCGATAAAATGCGTGAGGAGCTGGCGCGCGTCGGCTGATGAATGAAGTCGATTCTGGGAAGCAGTCACTCCAGTTAGCGCTAAAAGAGCGCCCGTAGAATTAGTCACAATGCCTCGGCTTGCCAATAGGCCGCGGGTATGTACAATGCCGTAGCAGTAAGCCGCCCAACTCTTGGGCTTTAGAAACTTGGAGAATGCTGTGTCTACAGCAACGCGTAAGGTCATATCACTACGTATTGAGGTTCTTTCAATGCGTGAGGTTACTTGCTGGCGATGGTAGCCAGAATACCTGCTCGACCTTTTTTTACGCATTCTTAACTCCGAGGAACTCCCATGAAAGATCAGGATTTTGCCGCCTTAGCAGCGGCGGGCTATAACCGCATCCCCGTTAGTCGTGAAGTGTTGGCTGATTTGGAAACGCCAATCAGTGCTTACCGCAAGCTGGCCGAGGGCCCTTATTCGTTTTTCTTCGAATCCGTGCAGGGCGGAGAGAAATGGGGTCGTTATTCTATTATCGGCCTGCCTTGCCGTACCTTACTGCGAGTTTGCGGCTATACCGCTGAGGTTGTGGTTGCTGGCGAGGTGATCGAAAGCAGGGAAGTGGAAGATCCGCTGGCCTTTGCTGAGTCTTTTCAAGAACGGTTCAATGCCGCACCTGCCGACGATCTGCCGGTTTTTCACGGTGGGCTTGTGGGTTACTTTGGCTATGACACTGTTAGGTATGTTGAGCCTAGATTACGGGCCAGTGTGCCTCCCGATAAGTTGGGAACGCCGGACATACTGTTGATGTTGGCTGAAGAAGTACTGGTTTTTGACAACTTGGCAGGCACCATTCGCCTGGTAGTAAATGCAGACCCTGAAGTAGAAGGTGCGCTGGCTGCGGCCCACGCGCGGCTTGATGGGTTGGTCAAACAGCTTCGAGAACCGATGCCGCCACTGCCAGAAGTGAACTTACAGGCAGCTGCTAGTGGTGCGCTGGAAGCAGAAGCCACATCTGGTTTTACACAGCCTCAGTATGAAGAGGCTGTTGAAAAAGTGAAGGAGTATGTTCTTGCAGGCGACGTTATGCAGGTTGTGCCTTCTCAGCGCATGAGTATTCCTTTCGCTGCGCCCCCGTTAAATCTGTATCGCGCGCTGCGTAATCTCAACCCCTCACCCTATATGTACTATCTCGATCTTGAAGATTTCCACATTGTGGGCTCTTCGCCGGAGATTCTAGCCCGTCTAGAAAAAGGCGAAGTCACTGTGCGGCCTATTGCAGGCACGCGTCGGCGCGGGCATACACCGGCTGAAGACGACGCGATGGAAGCAGAGCTGCTCGCTGACCCAAAAGAAATTGCAGAGCATCTCATGTTGATTGACTTAGGTAGAAACGATGTGGGGCGTATTGCAAACACAGGCAGCGTTGAGCTAACAGACAAAATGGTCGTGGAACGCTACTCACACGTAATGCATATTGTTTCGAATGTTACGGGGCAATTAAAGGCCGGCAAATCTGCGATCGATGTATTGCGAGCAACCTTGCCTGCTGGAACACTGAGCGGCGCACCGAAAATTCGTGCAATGGAAATTATTGATGAGCTGGAGCCTGTAAAGCGCGGTGTATACGGCGGTGCTGTTGGGTACATTTCGTGGGCGGGCGACATGGATACCGCTATTGCTATCCGTACCGCAGTGATAAAAGATCAGCAGTTACATGTTCAGGCGGGCGGTGGCGTAGTCGCCGACTCAGTGCCGCGGCTAGAGTGGAAAGAAACGCACAACAAAGCGCGCGCGATGTTTCGGGCTGCGGCGATGGTGCTGCAGCCGTAGCGGTCTTGGCGAAACAGACGATGGCGAACCGGTCGGTGGTGCGCGGCTAAGGGGATTTCTTTTTGTTTTTCAGCAGAAAACGTGTGACCGCTTTGGCTTCGTTCTTTGAAAGATTCAGTTGCGGCATGATCGAATGATCATTGTCGACGGTGGGGTCGAGTATCTTTTCCTGTAACCAAAACGTTAAACGCTTTTCGCCTGTGACAGAAAGAATGCGCTTGCGTGCTTGCATTAAGCTTTTGGGTGTATTGGGTACGTTTAGGTCGTTAAGGAAACGCTCATATTCTGGCGTGTTAACGCGGGCCAGGTGACGTTGGCGTATTTCGTCAGGATTTAATGTCGGGCCGATATTGCCTCCGTCGCCTTTGATTTTATGGCAGCCGCGACAACCGTTGTCTCGCAAAATAGCGCGAGGGTTTCGGTACTGGCCAATCAAGTTGGGGTAGGAATTTTTATTTGCCGGGCTTAGTTTGTAGAGATTGCTGGGCCCCGCTGTGGCGTTTTCTGAATAAACCGGTGCGAAGTAAATGCCGTCTTTTGCAATAGCCACTGATGAGAGTACTTGCAGCTGTTTGCCTATGTAGCGAACGAGGCTTTTTGGCCTTGAGCTAACGTGCAGTGTGTCGGGTTCGAGTTTGAATATGGATATTTCGGGAGGTTCTTCTTCGACATAAACCTCTGGCACGCCGGAAAGCACCACTAACAAGTTGTCGCTCAGCTGAGGTAAGTTTCCGTTTAGCGACGCTGGGTAAAATTCAGTATGGGCTGTGCCTTTGGCTGGCGCATAGATGACCATCGCGTTAGTAGCAATGCTGTCGTCGCTGCCGTCGTAAAGATAGTCTCGGCCTTCGCGTACGTGGAGTACACGATCGATACCAGGGCCATTGTCGGCTACCACGATGTTGCCGCCAACCGATGTTTGGCCGAAGGGGTTACGCAGCCCGCTGGCGTAGATATAGTCAGCCAACGTTGCGGATGCCATTGACTGACCACTTACCGGCGAGCCGTCAAAGCGCATGCGTATTATTTTTCCAAACGAAGACTGGTCTGAGCGCGGGCGGTGAGTGAGTTCACCATCACCGATACCCACAAAGAGCGTGTCGTCGATTATTTGGCATTGCCCGATCTGATGTCCAAAGGGAAAACGCGTGAACGAGGAGTCACCGAGCTGAAACGGTTTGCGTATATGTAGCTGTTTGGAAGGCTTCAGTGCAAACGTTTTAGCCTTGGTGGAGAACCGGGTAATTCCGTTGTAGCGACCTTTTGGAGAATCATAGACATAAGTTGCGAACAAATAGCCCGTGTCACTATCCAGGCAGAGGCCAGTCATGCCCAGCACGCCGCTGAGTTCCGGCATTTGGGCTGTCATGTTGAGTTCGAAAAATCGCTCGGCAAAAACGTCGATTTTTCGGTCGTTGCGTACGGCTAAAATTCGCCCGCCAAGTTCCGCGACAAAGTAGGCTGGGTCTGTAGGTTCACTCCCTGGGTTAGGAACCATGGCGATTGAAACGGGCAGTGTATAGCCACTGGAATCTACTTCCAAAGAATACCCGGGCGGTATTGCCCAATTGGCCGTCCAGTCATCATCGCTCGCTTGCGCTGGCTCGTGCCACAAGGCGCACGCGATCAGTAAGGTAAGAGCCAGGACTGGAAGTGTATGCATGGTCGCGAAGATGTCCGTTTTGAACGCTTGTGTACGGCGAGTTAACTGCGTTTATGGTTTCAATGAAAGAGGTTTAGTCTAAACGAAGTACACTTTTTTTTGCAGATTTCTTGCCCGCCATTGAGAGAGAAAAAAGCGCAGCTCTGGAGATGGATTTGGCCAGTGAGCGGCGTAACAAAAAGGCCGGTCTTATGCTTTTTACCTTCCGTTTGCTCGGGAAATTGGCGAAAATGGGCCCCCTCCAGAGGGTTCGGTGAATTTGGAGATTAGCCTTAGAAATCGCGCTCCTGCTGCTGCAAGGCAGGGGAGCACTACCGCTACCGACTTTTAACCTGTGAAAGGGCTGGGACAGCATATGATGCTGATGATCGACAACTACGATTCGTTTACCTATAACGTGGTGCAGTACCTTGCAGAGCTGGGTGCGCAGGTGGAGGTCGTGCGCAACGATGAGCTGACGGTTGATGATGTGGTGGCTCTAGCGCCTGAAAAAATTGTGATTTCACCGGGCCCCTGCACACCTAACGAGGCCGGTATTTCTATGGCCGTGATCGAAAAATTCGCCGGGCACTTGCCGCTATTGGGTATTTGTTTGGGTCATCAGAGTATTGGGCAGGTGTTCGGTGGCAAGGTGGTTCGGGCTAGACAAGTGATGCATGGTAAGACCTCGCAGATTCATCATCGTCAGGAAGGGGTGTTCGACGGTCTCAGTCAGCCCTTCGAAGCAACGCGATATCATTCGCTGGTGTTGGAGCGCGAATCGCTGCCGGACTGTCTTGAAGTTACCGCCTGGACTGAAACCGAAGCAGGTGAGGTGGATGAAATTATGGGTGTTCGACACAAAGAACTGGCGATCGAGGGTGTGCAATTTCATCCTGAATCAATATTGACTGCGCACGGACATGATCTGTTACGTAATTTTTTGGAACAGTAGAGGCTTGCTATGAATATTCAAGAAGCACTGACAGCCGTCACGGGAAATGTAGATCTTGATCGGGAGCAGATGGCCGATGTTATGCGGTTGGTGATGGCCGGTGAAGCCACCAATGCACAAATAGGCGGCCTGCTGGTTGGCCTGCGCATGAAGGGCGAAACAACGCAGGAAATAGCAGGTGCTGCGCAGGTAATGCGCGAGCTAGCGACGCCGGTTTCACCAACAGTAGGAAATTTGGTCGATTTGGTGGGCACCGGCGGCGACGGCGCAAACTTGTTTAACGTGTCCACAGCGGCAAGTTTTGTAGTGGCCGCGGCGGGCGCGCACGTAGCGAAGCATGGTAATCGCGGCGTTTCCAGTGCCAGCGGCAGTTCCGATGTTCTCGAACATTTGGGTATGCCTTTGGATTTAACGCCTGAACAGGTGGCGCGTGCCATAGACGAGGTAGGTGTCGGTTTTATGTTTGCTCCTGCCCATCATAGCGCGATGCGCCACGCTGTGGGCCCGCGTAAAGAATTGGGTATGCGCACCATCTTTAACGTGCTCGGCCCTTTGACAAACCCTGCAGGTGTGAAGCGTCAGGTGGTTGGTGTGTTTTCGCAGGATTTGTGTGTGCCCCTTGCCGAGGTGCTCAAGTTATTGGGCGCCGAGCATGTCATGGTTGTGCATTCGGAAGATGGTTTAGATGAAATTTCTATAGCGGCCCGTACGCATGTGACGGAATTACGAGCCGGGAATATTGATTCCTATCATATTGGGCCTGAGGAGTTTTCGATTGAGATGCAGGATCTCGAAGGGCTTTCTGTGAATGGTGCTGCTGCATCTGCACAGCTTATTCAGGCAGCACTGTCTGGTGACGACAATGCGGCAGCGCGAAAGGCGGCGTCGATGCTGGCGCTGAATGCTGGCGCTACTATTTATGTGGCGGATGTTGCTGCCACATTAGCAGATGGTGTGGCTATGGCTGAAGATGCGCTGGCTAGCGGTTTGGCCGCACAGAAGCTTCAAGAGTTTATCGACTTTACACAGCTAATGCGTGGCGAGAGTTAGAGCGTGAGTTCGAAAAGTGTAAAAGCACCGACGATACTTCGTCGTATTCTCGCGCGTAAAGCCGAAGAAGTTGCACAGCGTAGCCGGTCAGTTTCGCTTGGCAATTTAGAGTCGCGGATAACCGAGCAAACCGCCCCGAGAGGTTTTGCCGCCGAGCTTGCGAGAAATGTTACAGCGGGTAGCCCAGCGGTTATCGCGGAGGTTAAAAAAGCATCCCCCTCTAAAGGGGTGATTCGCGAAGATTTTCAACCAGCGCAAATCGCCGGCAGCTACTCTGATGGCGGCGCCTGCTGCTTGTCAGTGCTCACCGATATCGATTTTTTTCAGGGTGCTGATGAGTATCTGCAATCTGCGCGAGCGGCGTGTGCATTACCGGTTCTGCGCAAAGACTTCACCGTTGACCCTTATCAGGTGGTAGAGGCCAGGGCAATCGGCGCCGATGCTATTTTGTTGATTGTTGCCGCCCTTGAAGACTCCCAAATGATCGAGCTGTCTGATGCCGCTGGCGAGGTTGGGTTGGACGTGTTGGTTGAGGTGCATAACCGCGATGAGCTGGAGCGCAGCCTGGCGCTACCCACCCCGTTGATTGGCGTTAACAACCGTGATTTGCATACCTTTGATACAGCATTGGAAACAACCTTGGATTTACTCGAGCATATCCCGGACGATCGCATGGTGATTACGGAGAGTGGGATTCACACGGAAAAGGACGTGTCGAAAATGCTTGAGAACAATGTGCTTGCGTTCTTGGTAGGTGAGGCTTTTATGCGCTCTCCCGAACCGGGAGAGCGTTTAAAGGAGCTGTTTTTCTCGGCTTAGTGGCTCGCGCTAATGCGTGCCGTACACTCTTTTTATCGGGTGCCGTACACCACTTTTATCGGGTGCCGTACACCACCATGGTCTTTCCTGATACTGAAACGAGGCCATCCTGCTCCAGGTTTTTTAGTACACGGCCCGCCATCTCACGAGAACAGCCCACAATCTTACCGAGCTCTTGACGTGTGATTTTTATCTGCATGCCGTCTGGGTGCGTCATTGCGTCAGGCTCTTTGCACAAATCCAGTAACGTGTGCGCAATGCGTCCCGAAACATCTACGAAGGCAAGATCGCTCAGCTTGCGTGTTGTCTGGCGGAGCCTGGCACCTAATTGGCGCGATACCGCGTAGAGAATGTCTGGAAACTGTGCGCGGATCTGGTGAAAACGCTCGTAAGAGATTTCTGCTACTTCACATTGCGTTTTGGCAACAACCATCGCGCTGCGTACAGGAGGCTCATCATCAAAGAGGCCCATTTCACCCACAAAATCGCCTGGGTTTAGGTACGCAACTACTAGCATATGGCCGGGCTCAGACTCGTCTTCTACCATGACCGAGACGGATCCATCGAGAATAAGGTACAGCGTGTCTCCGTCTTCCCCCTGTTTTAGAAGGCTACTTTTAGCTTTGTAGTCTTTACGCTGACAATGGCGCAGAAAGTTTTCCACGTTGGGCAGAGTTTGAGTTATCTGTGGCTTGAGCAAGGCCTTTATCTCCATTTTCGGATTATTTTTCTCGATTCTAACCCGTTAGCGCCGTAAGTAAAATGTAACTTGTTGTGCTAAGCTGCGCAGCCTTTTTTTGACTGGGATGACGCAATGAAAGCGACAGTAAAATGGACTGATGGCGCCATGTTTGTCGGGGAATCTGGCAGCGGGCACACCGTTGTGATGGATGGACCAGAGGATTTAGGCGGGCGAAACCTGGCTGCAAGGCCGATGGAAATGCTGCTGATGGGTACCGGGGGCTGCTCGATCTATGATGTGCTGAGTATGCTAAAAAAATCCCGCCAGGATGTTGTCGATTGCCGCGTAGAGCTACAGGCTGAGCGAGCTGATGCCGTTCCCGCCGTTTTTACCGCCATTAACATGCATTTCGTAGTGACTGGCGTAGCGCTGAAAGAGAACCATGTTAAGCGCGCGGTGGAATTATCGGCTGAAAAATATTGCTCAGCTTCTATCATGTTGGGTGCGGCGGGCGTAGAAATGACACATTCCTACGAAATCGTGGAGTTTGGCCAGTAGCGCAGATTGTAGAGCCTGTTTTGCTCTAGATACGATAGCTAGTACTGGTCATCACTTTCGAAAGCGTTGTCATGGCATCTTTTACGGT
>JBGCFE010000218.1:0-2944 GCA_045106775.1 Halioglobus sp. | reverse complement strand
AATGTTGGCGTTAGCCATAAGCCAGCGCCAGCATTTCTCTCACTGACTGTATCTGCAAAACCCAGTACACAACAAACCCCAGCGCGACTGCGCCGGTAAAACAATAGGCAGCTAACTGCACGTCTTTCAGGCCGGCTTGCGATTGCTCAATGTCTTGGTGCTTCAAAAACCAAACTCCTCTTTAGTGCTTAGCCCGAAAAGCCAATCCAGCGGCCCGTCGCCGCCACCGAAAACCATATCATCAGCGAGGCAACTGCCAACAAACGCTGCAATGATTTCGGTAATGCGTCGCCTCCGCGTTTTAACAAAGGCCTGCGAATACAAAACACAAAAAAGAGGCCAACGAATAGCGCCAACATTTTGTACCAAAATACATCGAGGAAATACACCTTCAAGGCCACCCCGCAGGCCATAAACACCCCGGTAAGAATCATCAGCACAATCGCCACATTAAATGCACGATCACTTTGCGCGTTTATCTCATTCAAAGGCCTATCGGCGAACAACACGCCCAGCAAGCGGCCATCGCCAACGATAACTGCACCCCCTAAAACCGCCATTGCCAGCAAGTGCAAAGCCTCCACCAACGCAAATGCGGCGCCCCATGTTTTACCAATTACCCCAAAGGGCGTTGTTTCAAGCCATTCAAACACTGGGTAAAGCTGGTCGTAAACGTTGAGTCTGGCACCGGTAAAGGCGAACAGCAGACCGAGAAAAATCAGCAGTAATACACTTACGGTGCGCGGGTAGGGCATTGTCGAGGTGCCGCTCACAGGAAGACCTCTTGACCCGGTATGCAGCCTGCCACCGAGGAAACAAACGGCCCGGGCTGGCCACTGCAATCAAACCAGTCATACGCGATTAAGCGGCCGCAGATAACGATCAATGCCCAAAAGGCCAACGACAGTGCAGCGCCTAAACGCAAGTTGGCCGGCGCTTTCACCGCGGTATCCCAACCCGGCTGCGCCTGACGCATCCCACGGTGAAAGAGCCACGCGTTAATGGCTGCCGCCAGCAGTAAAACCACCTTGATACGAAACCAAACACTCTGCGAAGTACGTACGGGAATGGCATAGAACAGTAAAAGACCGGTGACGATCATCACCGTAAACCCAATCAACATGGGCGCGTTTAGCCGCCTGGCCATTTCAGATGCAGGCGTCTGCGTAAACGCTAGACCCAACAGTCGCAAATCGATCAGGAAGAGCATACCCAGGCTCAACATCAACGTGAGCACATGCGTGGATTCAATCCAGTTATACATGTAGTACGACTCGTGCAGAGCCGTACTCCAGGGCTGTGCGTCTACCCAAAGAGCAAAATGATGTATTGCGCTGTTGAGCATATTCGACAGGTCAGTCTGCTATCGGCGACGCTCGCGGGGGTCTGAGCCATCTTTGGGCGCGCCAGTGCCGGAAGACCCCATGAACACCTTGCGGCCATCTGCAAAGGTAAGATCCCGGCCATTCGCCTTACAGGCGGGCGTACACCGCTTATCTTTTGCCTGATAGCCCCGCACTTTGATTTCTTCACCAATCGGAATCGAGTTCTTATGAATACCTGCTCGCAGCAGTGTATTGGGCGTACCACCTTCCACCATCCATGCCACGCTAGTGCCATCGTCGCCAACCACATCTAAATGAATCCATGCGTGTGGATTAATCCATTCAACTTTCGATACTTTCCCGCTCAAGTTAACCGGAGCATCTTTATCAAACTCCGCCGAAAACGCATGGTGCGCCCAGCTTTGCCATGACCACAGTGCGGCGCACAGCAACGCCAAAAACAATACCGAATAGGCTGCCTGGGTAGATAATCGCGATGCAATTGCGCGCGGGTTGGCTGCTCTGCGTACGTAATTATTCGAGTTAGAAATGCTCATGGTTACTCCTGCTCTTCTTGTCGCGCACCGGCCAAAATATTCGGCAAGGCATAGTTGCCTTCATGGCATGCATACTCATAAATCGGGCCTTCGGAAGCTCGCAGCGTTAACTCGCCGCGCCAAGGTTGCCGGTAGATACTCTCATCAGTCACGGTAAATTGGTAGAGCATCTCGCTGGCGTTAAGCCGCGTAAAACGCTCTTCAACTACGCTGTCAGATGTCATATAAAACTGGTGCTTAATAGCGGCTCGCAAATTTTGCTGGGGATGAAAACCAGTAGTCGTTACCACCAGAGTATCGCCATCCCACTTGCCTATAGAATCACCCAGCCAAGGCTTTATCGCCGCAGGCAAAGGCTTGCCACCCATTCGCACAGTACGAATGTTGTGGTTCATTTCAACCAGAATAAGCACCTCGTCGGGCGTCTGCACAAACTGGTAATTGTTGTTGTACAACACTGGCAACATTGGCGGACCACCGGTTGAACCAAAGCCTACGGTGCAGCGCTCACCTAACGGGCGCTCTTCGGGATTATCGTGGCGCCGCATGAATTTATAGCCCTGCCAGTAAAACCGCCCACGACCCATCAGTGTATAGGGCACTTGTCCATCATCAGGCTCGACAATAATCGAACTACGGGGCTCACCCTTCACGCGCAAAACGCGCGTACCTGGATCAATCCACGCCGCGTTGTAGCCACCCACATTCGCGCCCGCTTCCAGATCGCCCTCAGGTAAATCATCAATTTCTTCTAACTGCTCTTCTCCCATGCTCTCTACAGAAGCCGCTTCTTTTGGGGTAAGCACCAGTGAATCGAACTCATCGGGCCGCGTTAACGTCGTTAGCGTGGCGCTAGTCCAAATACCCTGTAGATCAGGTGCCCCCCACGGCAGCCGCGCCACATCCCATTTTGAGGGCGCTTGCGCCTGCACGCCTGTGCAGACAATGGCCAGACTCAGCGCTGCTATACATGTCAACGTCGGCAGTTTTTCGCCCACTAGGGATAGCGCTTTTGGCTTCGCGGAAATTTTCATTGCCAATCTCCTAATCCAAAGGCTCTTT
>JBGCFE010000217.1:0-17505 GCA_045106775.1 Halioglobus sp. | reverse complement strand
AAATCGTAGTCATTAATGCGTGTTTTACCCCTTCGCAGAAGTGGCTATAATGCGCGCCGAGTCTAGAGAGGAAATCATAGTGACTATTCGAAATATTATCGCAATTATGGCAGCGCTGGCGGCTTTCAGTGCAGCCGCTGTAGAGCTAACCGACGCCCAGCGCGCGGCCATAGAAGAGCGTATCAAGCCCGCTGGCGACTCTTGCATGCATGGCGATTCAAGCTGCGGTACCGCAGCCCAAGCTGCCGCCGGTGGTGGCGATCGCTCTGGTGAAGACGTATACAACACAGCCTGCATGGCCTGTCACACCACGGGAGCCGGTGGTGCACCCAAAATTGGCGATGCAGCTGCATGGTCAGATCGTATCGCCAAAGGCATGGATGTGCTGTACGACAGCGGCGTCAATGGTCTGGCCGGCACCGGCATGATCGCCAAAGGCGGCTGCATGAGCTGCTCCGATGAAGAAGTGGAAGCCGCAGTAGACTTCATGGTCGACGGCAGCCAGTAGCCCAAAGCGCTGGAACGCCCGAAGCCGTAACGTGAATGCGTTGCGGCTTTTTTATTGCTTCCGACCAAAGAGCTTTGTCCGAAGCAAGGCGGTGAGGCTAAACGAGAGCGAGGGTTCGAGATAAAACGGCGTTATCACCAAGCGAATCCCGTGGAGCGACTGATAACGCCGTTTTATATCGAAACCGTCTTACAGCGTTGATAACCCACTACTGAAACTATTGACCCGAAAGCAGTGCGACAAAGATGAAACTAGTTTACACCCACCCAACCGCCGCCATAGTCGCCCAAGCCAAAAGCGCCATAGAACACGCCGGCATAGACTGTGTACTGCGCAACGAATATGCCGGTGGTGCTATAGGGGAGTTAGCGCCACTCGACGCCTGGGTAGAAGTGTGGGTTGCACGCGATCGTGATTATGATGCCGCCAAAAAAATCATCGAAACCCTACAGACCCCAATCGACGAGCCCGATTGGATTTGCACTAGTTGCGAGTCAGGTAACCCGGCTACCTTTGAATCCTGTTGGTCCTGCGGCGCCCTTAGTCAGGCTTCTGGCGCTAGCTAACTAGCGAACAAATCTTTAAGTCCGGCCAGTGTTTCTGCGGCTCTTTCTTCGTTTTTTTCTTGTTGCTCTTCACCGCCACCTTGCCATTGTAAATCTTCTGGCGGCAGCTCATCCAAAAAACGGCTTGGCTCGCAATCAATCGTCTCGCCAAACTGCCTGCGTTTTTGCGCCATCGTCATATGCAGCGTTTCGCGCGCGCGGGTGATCCCTACATACGCCAAGCGGCGTTCTTCAGCGATGTTATCTTCATCGATACTAACGCGGTGTGGTAAGAGTTTTTCCTCCATGCCAATAATATAAACGTGGGGAAACTCCAGCCCCTTGGATGCATGCAGCGTCATCAGTTGTACACTGTCAGGGCCTTTTTCTTCTTCGTCTTGTTGCTCCATTAAATCGCGCAATACCAAGCGAGCAATGGCATCTTCAAGTGGTGCATCTTCGTCGGTCATTACGCGCGCCAGTGCATCAATCAGAAAGTTAACATTGCCCATGCGCCGCTCTGCGACATCTTCGCTGGAAGAGAGTTGGTTGAGCCATTGCTCATAGTCCATGTCTCGCACCATCTGGCGAATGGCAGAAACGCCGCGGTCACTTTCACTGCGCCGCCGAATAGTTTCAAGCCAGCTTCTAAATTCTCGCAGGCGAGACAGCGCCGCCTCGCCTATGGTGTCTGTATTCATGCGGCCACAGGCTTGCATCAGGCTGCAATTGTTGGCCGTTGCGAACGTGCCCAGTGATTCCAGTGTGGAGGTGCCAAGTTTGCGACGGGGTACGTTAGCGATACGCAAAAAGGCGTTGTCATCGTTCTCGTTTAACACCAGGCGCAGGTAGGCCATGATGTCTTTGACTTCGTTGCGTGCAAAAAATGAGGTGCCGCCACTCAAATGGTAGGGCACCTGTTGCTGCTGCAGTGCAAGCTCGATGAGCCTTGATTGGTGATTGCCGCGATACAAGATGGCATAGTCACCGAAACGTGTGCGTTTACGCAGTTTGTGATCGAGTATTTCGGCAACCACCTGATCAGCCTCGGCTTGCTCGTCGGCGCAGCGTATCACTCGCAGTGGGTCGCCTACGCCCAGCTCACTCCAAAGTTGTTTATCGAAAACGTGTTCGTTGTTGGCGATAAGCGTGTTGGCTGCTTTCAAAATTCGCGACGTAGAGCGATAGTTCTGCTCAAGCATGACAATTTTTAAACCTGGGAAGTCTTCTTGCAGCAGTCCAAGGTTTTCAGGTTTGGCGCCCCGCCAGGCGTAAATGGATTGATCGTCATCGCCTACAACCGTTAGGCCACCACGCATGCCAATGAGCTGTTTTACGAGCAGGTACTGGCTAGTGTTGGTGTCTTGATACTCGTCCACCAAGAGATAGTGAATTTGGTTTTGCCACTTCTCCAGTACGTCTGGTTGGTTATCAAACAGAATAGTCGGCAGCAAAATTAAATCGTCAAAGTCGAGTGCGTTGTAAGCTTGTAAAGCGCGCTTATAGCGCAGGTAGGCTTGTGCGCACAGCATGTCTGAGGGCGAGGTGGCATTGGCAATCGCCTGCTCTGGCAGCACCCGGTCGTTCTTCCAGCTTGAAATGCGCTGAGCGATCGTGCCGGCCTGATCGCCTTCTGCGCCATGCTCCTGAATCAGCAAATCACGAATGAGTGTGCGCGTGTCTTCGCCATCGAAGATCGAAAAACCGGCCTTTAAACCTAATTGCTTGCCCTGTGAGCGAATGATGCGCAGGCCCAGCTGGTGAAACGTGCTCACTGTTAGGCCCTCTGCTGAATCAGTGCCTAGCAGCTTGCCCACACGCTCTTTCATTTCACGCGCGGCTTTGTTGGTGAAAGTTACAGCGGCAACGTGCTTTGCGTTAATGCCACAGGTGTTAATCAGGTAGGCAATTTTTTGTGTGATAACGCTGGTTTTGCCAGAGCCAGCGCCAGCCAGCACGAGCATGGGGCCGTCGATGTAGTGCACGGCTTCTCGTTGTCTTGGGTTGAGCTGGCTCACGCGTTACTTGGGCCGTACAATTTTGGCGACAGAGCTGGTTGTGGCGGTAAGCTCGCCTTCTTCGTTATACATGTGGCCTTCCAGAAAGGCCGTTTTATAACTACTCTTTACCACTTTACCAACAGCGCGTAATTTACCGGCGCGTGTGACGCCCATATAGCTGGTTTTGATTTCCAGTGATGAGAGGTTGCTAATGCCTTCCATGGTGGCGAATACCGCGTGCGACATGGCTGCATCAAGCATTGCCGTGGTGAAACCGCCCTGCACGATGTCTACAGAGTGGCAGAACTCTTTGCCAATGTTGAACTCAAATGTACAGGTGCTGCTGTCTGGGTCTAGCTCAATGATCTTCCCGCCCATCATTTTGATGAAGCCCGGCGCATGTTCGTTTAGCGCATCCAGCTTTTGCTGCAGGTCCATAGGTGAACTCCAATTGTCAGGGCACCAGGCCCCATTGTTAACTCAAGAGAAAAGCGGTAACCAAAGGTATGCAACGCGCGTCAGCAGTGTGAAATCTAAAGAGGCGCGGCACGGCAGAAGCGGTAACATGCTACTCTGAACAGAGGCGGCAGTATAAAGCAAAAAGTGAGACGTAAGAACGGTGTCTCGCGCGTTTAATTCAGCGGCTAATGCCGCTACTAATGCCGTTACTACCGCCGCGACATACTATTTAGTGCAGGAGAAGTATTATGAGCCAGCAGGAAACAGCAATTCTCGCCGGTGGGTGTTTTTGGGGTATGCAAGATCTTATCCGTAAGCGCCCGGGGGTGATATCCACGCGGGTGGGTTATACCGGCGGTGACGTGGCTAACGCCACTTACCGTAACCATGGTACCCACGCCGAAGGGATTGAAATAGTGTTCGATCCAGACCAAATCAGCTTTCGCCAGCTGCTGGAGTTTTTCTTTCAGATCCATGACCCGACAACGTTGAATCGCCAGGGCAATGATAGGGGCACGTCCTACCGCTCCGAAATCTATTACACGAGTGAAGCTCAGCGCGAGATAGCCCAGCAGACCATTCAAGACGTGGATTCTTCTGGTCTCTGGCCCGGCAAAGTGGTTACTCCCGTCACCGCAGCCGGTGATTTTTGGGAGGCAGAGCCTGAGCATCAGGATTATCTGGAGCGCATTCCCAATGGCTACACCTGCCATTTTATAAGGCCTGATTGGCGCTTGGAGCCCAGTACCGCTTAGCTCCACAGGCGCATCGAACTACTACTTTCTCGGGTTAGTTCAAAACCCCATACATCCCTTGCCGGAATGCTCGGCGCAGCTTGTCGAGCAGCGCTGTTCCGGTATGTTTGCTCTCCTGATTTTGTAAGGCACTGGCATCAGTCGGTGGTTTTTGTCTGCCTGAATATTTGCGCCCGTTTGGGAGAGGTAACGCATGAGTAACGAAGCCTATATATACGATGCACTACGCACACCGCGTGGTAAGGGAAAGCCTGGTGGCGGACTCTATGAAGTAAAGCCAATTGATTTGGTGACGAACTTGCTCGAGGAGATGAAGGCTCGCCACGATCTCGACACCACCCAGGTTGAGGATGTCATTCTGGCAACCGGTGAGCCGGTGAATGAACAGGGACAGAACATTGCCAAGACTGCGTTGGTTTACTCCAGCTGGGATGACGTAACGGTTGGTGCCCAACTTCATCGCTATTGTGCAGGTGGTTTAGACGCGGTGAATAACATCGCCATGAAGATCATGTCGGGCATGGAGTCTATGGGCGCAGCCGGTGGCGTAGAAAGCATGTCTCGTCTGGGTATTGGGGCTAGCGGCGCGGCGGCCGGTGATGCCTGGGTTGCGATGAAGAGCTATGGCATTTCACAGGGCCTCGGCGCTGATCTACAGGCGTCATTGGAAGGGCTTACGCGTGATGATGTTGATCGCTACGCAGCGCAGTCACAGGCGCGTGCAGCGAACGCGCGCGATAACGGGTACTTCGCCAAGTCGTTGGTGCCGGTAAAAGATCTAAATGGCGTGACCATACTGGATCACGATGAGCTGATACGCCCGACAACGGTTGAGGGCCTGGCCAAACTGAACCCATCTTTCACCATGTTTAATGATTTTGGTCACGGGGATTTTCTGAAATTTAAATATCCGCAGGTAGAACGCGTTGAGTGTATTCATACGCCAGGCAACTCGTCCGGCATTGTGGATGGCGCATCGCTGGTGCTGTTAGGCAACAAGCAGGCAGGTGATGATCAGGGCTTAAAGCCTCGTGCACGCATAGTGAGCTGTGCAGTCACAGGCACAGACCCAACCATTATGCTCGAAGGCCCGGCACCTGCTTCACAAAAAGCGCTGAAGCTTGCAAACATGACAATCGATGATATTGATTTGGTGGAGCTGAACGAAGCGTTTGCCTCAGTAGTGCTGCGTTTCCAACGCATTATGAATGTGGCAGATGACAAAATTAACGTGAACGGTGGCGCCATCGCGATGGGCCACCCGATTGGTGCAACAGGCGCTATGATTTTGGGTGTTGTGCTCGATGAGCTAGAGCGGCGCGATTTGAATACAGCGTTAGTTACGCTGTGTGCAGGTGGCGGTATTGGTATTGCAACCGTTATTGAACGCGTTTGATCGCAGACAGTTTGGAGTAGAACGATGAGTTATTTACGACTGGAAAAAGACGCCGACGGTATTGTGGAGTTGATCTTCGATCAGGAAGGCAAGTCTGTGAACGTAATGGGCGATGAGTACGCGCAAGAAATGCCCAAAGCGCTTGATCAACTAGAAGCGCAGAAAGATGAAATCAAAGGGGTCTACGTACGCAGCGGTAAGCCCGGGCAATTCTTTGCCGGTGGCGATATCACCCAGATGCTGGAAATGGATCTGAACCCCAGCGATGCTGAACGTCAGCAAATGTTTGAAAGCCTGCTTGAAGCAAAGGCCCCATTGCGCAGGCTGGAAGCGCTAGGTGTGCCGGTTGTTGTCGGTATTAACGGCGCTGCACTGGGCGGCGGTTTTGAAATTGCGCTCGCGTGTCACCACCGCATTGCCTTGAATGACGGCAGCGTGCAGTTGGGTTTGCCTGAAGCCATGCTGGGCTTGATGCCCGGTGCCGGCGGCGTAGTACGCATGGTGCGTTTACTGGGCATGCAAGAAGCCCTGACGTTGATCTCCACCGGTAAGCGGTTGAAGGCAGAGCAGGCTTTAGAAAAAGGCTTAGTGCATGAACTAGCCGACAGCGAAGAAGCAATGGCTGCAAAGGCAAAAGCCTGGATTAAGGCGAATCCAGAAGCCAAACAGCCGTGGGAAGAGCCAGGTTACGGTATCCCCGGTGGTGATCCATCCGACCCTGCAACGCAGGGCCTAACCTATTTCGGCCCGGTCAATGTCATGGTACAAACTTGGGGCAACATGCCCGCGCAAAAAGTGATTACCGCAGCTGTTATCGATTCAGCGCGTGTGGATTACGACACAGCGCATACGATTGAAACACGCTACTTCCAGCGCCTGTTGTTGGATCAGGTAGCACGTAACATGATGACGACTTTCTTCCTGCAAATGAACAAGCTGGATGCGGGTGAGTCGCGCCCCGACGGTATCGAAAAAACTGAAGTTAAAAAGCTGGGTATTCTGGGCGCCGGTGTGATGGGCGCGGGCATTGCGTTTAATGCATCCAAAGTTGGCATTGAAGTCGTTCTGAAAGATCTCACCGCGGAGAATGCAGAAAAGGGCAAAGCCTATGCCGCAACCGCCTGTGAAAAAAGCCGCAGCATAGACGAAGAAAAAGCCGTAGATATTCTCGCGCGCATTCACCCTACTGCCAGTGTCGATGATTTAGCAGAGTGTGATTTAGTGATTGAGGCCGTATTTGAAGACCGTGGTGTTAAAGCCACCGTGACCAAAGAAACCGAAGCAGTGCTTGCCGATTCTTGTGTATTCGCAACGAATACTTCGGCGCTACCCATCACCGAACTGGCTGAAGCTTCCGTGAGGCCCGAAAACTTCATCGGCATGCATTTCTTCTCCCCGGCTGAGCGTATGCCGTTGGTAGAAATTATTACCGGCGAGAAAACGTCAGATGCGGCGTTGGCAATGGCGTTTGATTTGGCGCAGAAGTTGGGTAAGAAACCTATCGTGGTGAAAGACTCGCCCGGGTTCTTCACTACCCGTGTCATTGGCCAGACAATTACCCAGGGCCAAATGATGTTGGCCGAGGGCGTCAATCCCGCGTTGATCGAGAACGCCGCCGCTTTCAACGGCTCACCCATGGGGCCGCTCGAAACCCTCGACAACATTTCTATCGAGACTGCCTATCACGCCATGAAGCAAGCGCAAGCTGATGCCGTAGCGCGCGGCGAAGTGCCCGAGAGCGGGCCGCAGGCAGAAGTGATTCGCGTAATGTTTGAAGATCAAGAGCGTAAAGGCCAAAACAAAGGTGGCGGTTTTTATGACTACGATGAAAAGGGCAAGAAGATTGCCACTTGGCCGGGCCTGAAGGCGGTGTTTGCCAAAGACGGTTACGTCGACATTCCTTTTCAGGACGTGAAAGACAGGTTGTTGTTTCCACAGGTGCTGGAGGCGATTCGAATCATGGAAGAGGGCGTGCTTACCAGCGTAGCGGATGGCAACATCGGCTCCATCATGGGTATTGGCTTTCCGCCACACACCGGCGGTGTTTACCAGTGCGTGAATGCTTACGGGGTGCAGGCGTTTGTTGATCGCGCTTTGGAGCTTGCTGAAAAATACGGCGAGGTTTTCGAGCCACCGGAACTGTTGAAGAACATGGCGGCGAAGGGCGAAGAATTCGCCTAAGTATCTGCGATAGCTAGCGAAAAAAGGGGCTAAAACGACGGCCCCTTTTTTTTTACTGATCTAGATCGTATGCGAGATTTTGCAGCGCGGAGGCAGCGAAGCCTAAAAGCGTTTATCACCAAGCGAATCACGTGGAGCGACTGATAAACGCTTTTAGGCTTCGTTGCCGGCACACTTTCCCGAAAACAGCACATGCCATCAATGCAGTAGAGATTAAACTGCCGTCCAAAAATATGATCGGATAGAGAACAGAAAAAACCTTATCAGTCGCTCCACGTGATTCGCTTGGTGATAAGGTTTTTTCTGCTCTCTATCCTACCGGGATTCTATATCGCAGCTTCGCTCTTCTCGCTTTATGCTGCGTCTGCGCTTGCTTCTTTATCGAAGGTGATGTGCATTGCTTTTACCGCGTTAACAAAAAACGATTGTACGAATTCTGGCTCGTTCTTAAACTTCGGATTCCGCAAGCGTGGGATAATCTCCTCAAACATAATCCGCAACTCCTGGCGCGCCAAATGCGTGCCGATGCAAAAGTGCTGCCCAATACCAAAAGAGCGCAGCTGATTGTACAAATCAGGCATACGCTCGGCGCGGGTGACGTCAAACGTCATCGCATCATCGCCAAACACGTTCTCGTCGTGGTTAACGGTGTGGTAGTGCAATACCAGCTTGTCGCCTTTTTTAACATGCTGCCCACCAAGCTCTGTGTCTTCGGTAGCTGTTCTGCGCATGGCAATAAACGCAGTGTTGTAGCGCAAGATTTCTTCGCAGGCGTTGGGGATCATTTCGGGGTTGTCGATTAGATACTGTAGTTGATCAGGGTTTTCCATCAATAAGCGCATGCCGTGTGCAATCACTGTGCGGGTTGATTCGTTGCCGCCTACAAGAATGAGAATGAACATCCAGGCAAACACGTCTTCAGAGATGGGCTCGCCGTCTAGCTCGCCATCAAGCAGCGCGCCTGTGATGTTGTCCATGGGTTCTACTTTGTGTTGCTCAGCAAGTTTGAGCGCGTATTGAATCACTTCTAGTGACGCTAGCTGGCCTTCTTCTTCGGAGACGGACATATCAGGGTCATCTGCAAAGATCATGGTGTTGGTCCAATCAAAGAACGCTTTGCGATCTTCAAGGGGCACCCCAAGCAACTCGAGAATGGCTATGAGTGGTAGTTCAGCGGCTACTTCTTCTACAAACTCGCACTCGCCCTTGTTGGCGACGGCACCAACGATGTTCTTGGCGTGCTCGCGGAATTTATCTTCGTAGGATTCCACGCGTTTTGGCGTAAAGGCCGCGCGCACGATGCGCCGTACTTTCTGGTGAACAGGTGGATCCATATTGATGATGGTGTGTGAATGTATTGCCTCCACCATTTCCTGGGGGTATTCCATGGGGAAAGCCGAGCGGGCGGCGGATGAAAACAGCGTTGGATTCTTGGAGATCTCGTCTAGCTCTTCGCGTCGTGTAACCACCCAGTAGGGCACGCCGGTAATGGGGTCCTCAATCCGCACAAGGGGGCCAGCTTCGCGTATCTCTCGCAAGGTGTCGTAGGGCATACCATCGGCATAGGTTCTAGGGTCTAGCAGATTGGCAAAGGGGCACTGGCTCATGTGTTTCTCCAAATACAGCGGTCGCTCTCAGGCTATTGACTATTAGCTTATAGGTAACTCTGCCACGCAGGCTGCTGCGGGTAAAGATACGAGGCGCACTATAGCGGCATTTGAGCCCTGCCGGCAGCTCACCGGTACAAGCTTTGAGTCGCATCCATATAAATAGTTATTACTAATATACTGTCGGGGGATTTTACATCCGGCCCGATCGGCTGGTTTTGAGGCGCGTGCTGGCGGCCTGGAAGGGTGTTTTAGCCGCCCTAAAAAGTGCCGATTTGTGGGAAAAGTGTGACCGGCAGCACATAAAATCGCCGCTAACTCAGTGTCTTACCTTTCTGTTACAAAAAACCCAGAGTTTGGCACGCGCTGTGCTTTATCACCTGTGAATCACTAATGTCTGCATGATTACTAGTCGATATAGGAGACTACTACGATGAACACGATGACTAAATATGGCGCGATCGCTGTCCTTCAGGGCGCTGCTTTATTGACAGTTGCCGGTGGCGCGAATGCACTGCCAATTGATGGCACAGTTGAAGAAAGCCGCAGTGATGGCTACTCGGTTGTTCACTTGGGTTCAAACCCAGGTGGCCAGGGCAACCAAAACGACTGGTTATGGTTTGATGCGGGCCAGAGCCTGAACTTCGACCTTACAGGGGGCATGGTTTCTTTGCTGGGTACTCAGAGCTTCAACTTGAGCAGCAACAACGGTGCCAGCTCGGTGCTGGATATCACCGCGCTGAACCTTGACCTGAACGACCCTGCCGACGGCTTTATAGGCGGCACACTGGATTACGTCCTCGATGGAACTACCACTGGTACTTTCTCGTTTTTCAACGACAACCATAACGCCCTCTACAACAGCTCTAGCTTCGACGGCACCAATATCGAGTTCTACATATGGGGTGGCGACGCGCAAAACAGTCTGGGCATCGATTTAGGCGTGTCTGGTGTTGTGGCCAGCCCCGACCCAGACCCCGTTCCAGTACCCGGTTCGCTTGCATTGGCTGGCCTTGGCCTGATGGGATTGTGGCGCTCGCGCCGTTCTAGCCGTAGCACGCGCGCCTAGAGCGCAGGTGTTGAAGACAGGGCTGATGCCCTGTCGAAATTTTTTACAGTTACTACGCAGATTTACCTAAGCCATAAGGCTGAAAACACGTAAAAACGATATAAAACAATAAGATAGAGTTTTTGGCCCAAAGATTGCTTTATCTAGACCAACAGAGCCCCGCTATGTATTTGGAATGGCTCCACTGTTTGTAAGAAGGAGAAGTAAAGTGAGTTTTAAAGCAAAAACAATAGGTGCGGCCCTCGCACTGTCGCTGTCTGCAGGCGCCCACGCTGGCGTGCAGACTTGGGATTTCACGAATCCACCACAGTTTGATTATCACGGTGCAGGCAACTCCTGGACTTTGACTCAGGACGGCGTCACCGTAAAGGTAACTGGCTGGTCTGACACGTGGGATTCAAGTTATGACGATGAGGTTGAGGCCGCTCAGCTGATCTGGGCTCAGTCTGACGCGTTGGGCATCGTCAACGACGACGAAGGCACAAGCTCGCCAAGCCACGCCATCGATAGCTTCCGCACCGGCAACGATCACGACGGCGACTCTGACATGCTTCTGCTTGAGTTTGACACTGCGGTAGATCTGCAGGGTATCGATCTCAGCTGGGCACGCAACGGGCACAGCTACGGAAACGCTGATGTCTCTATCCTTGCTTGGGACGGCGCTGGCGATATGGGCATCGACGGCAAGACTTGGTCAGATGTATTGGCTAGCAACGGTGGCGGATACGTATCTACTGACAACGCTAACGTTGGTCTTAACTACTACGGCGTTAATGCTGGTAACTTCACTTCCACCAAGTGGCTGATCGGTGTGTATAACCCCGTGTTTGGTACAGGTGGTAGCGCGGGTAACGACGCGTTCAAGCTCGACTCTATCAGGACAAACATGTCTGACAACCCTCCTACAGGTGATGTGCCTGTGCCGGGTTCATTAGCCTTGGTGTTACTTGGCCTCGCAGGCTTGCGCAGGAAGTTTGCTCGCAGCTAGTCGGCACACTACATCTCTTCCTAGTAACGTGAGCTAGGACAAGGAAATGCGGAATATTTTATTCCGCATTTTTTTTTGCCTGCGTTAACATGTCCGCAAAGCGCCCTCAGGCGCTAATTTTCGTGTCAGGGGAGACATAATCTTGAACACAAGCACATTGCGCGGCCTCGCGCTGGCTTTCACATTGCTCGCCTCACAGCCTGCACTATCTCAAGACGCCAATCAGTTTTATGAGAAAGCCCTGCAGGCATATGAAAACGAAGAAGTTACAGAAGCCTATATCCACCTAAAGAACGCACTTCAGCAAGATCCGAACATGGTAGCGGCGCGAGTGTTGTTGGCAGAAATGTACTTCAATGCGGGTGATATTCTCGGTGCAGAAAAAGAATCTGAAGAAGCGCTTCGCTTGGGCGCCGACATCAACCTGGTGCTGCCGCTTTATGGCACGTCGTTAATCATTCAAGAGAAGATTGATACACTGCTGGCGCTTGAGAAAAAAGCCTCCAGCTTCTCCAGGCCCACCCAGTTTGAATGGTTGCTATTAAAGGCACAGGCATACCTAATCGACGGTAAAAGTGAGCGCGCGCGTGCCGAGTTAGAAAAAGCAGCTGAACTTTTTCCGGCCGACGTGCGTTCTACAAACAGTTTGGCTGCTATTTATCTCAATAGTGGGCTGCGTGACGAAGCACGCAACCTTATTAATAAATCACTCACTCTGGATCCTCTAAACCATAAAACGTGGCAGTTGCGGGGGGAGCTGGTCTTCTCGGAAAACAAGTTTGAAGAAGCACGTGATCACTTCTCTCGAGCGCACGACATTGAGCCAGACGATCTGCGCGTTTTGCGTAGCCTGGCGCGCGTAAATCTGCATCTGGGCGATCAAGCTGAGATGAAGCGCTATCTGGAGCTGATTCTCGAAATTTCACCAGACGACCCGGCGGCGACGCTTCTCAATGCCGTACTCATGATTGGCGATGGTGACGCTGAGCTGGGCGAAGAGATGCTGGGTAACCTGAGCTTAAAACTGGGTGCGCTTGATGAAGTGCAAATGCATTCAAGCGACGGCATGTTGTTTATTCGTGCGGCGTCCGATTATGTTCGTCGTAGTGATCGTAGTGCCATCACGTTGTTCAACGCTTATATTGCACGCAACAAAAGCGATCTTGCCGCAATCCGTATGCTGGTAGACCTTTATGTCCGAAACAATGAGCTACGATTAGCCACAGATTTGCTACGCACGAATAAAGAAGTGGTGAGTAAAGATCTAGGCCTGTCGCTACAGCTTCTGCACTTTTATATTCAAGACAAAAATAGCTACGCAGCGAAGGAGCTGCTTCAAGAGCTCAAAACGGTGGGCGAAACCACGCCGTATGTACCAATACTGGAAGCAGAATTTTTGCGCTCTTCAGATAAAGCAGATGAAGCACTTGCTCTGCTTGATGAGGTGTACCTTGATGGCCAGGATGTTATTGATTACGATCTACTGCGCGGCGCACTTCAACTTCAACAAAAAAACTACGAGGCCGCATTAACGAGCGCCGAGCGCCTTGCCATAGCCTATCCAGAAGCAGTACGCGCGCACAACTTTGGCGCTGTTACTTATCTTCGTGTGGGTGAGCTCGATAAGGCAGAGGTGTCTATCGATCGAGCATTGGCACTATCACCTGACAACGTAGACGCGCACTTCAATCAGTCTATGTTGTTAAAACTTCGAGGTATGGTTGATGAATCCAACCAGATGATTAATAGAACGCTCGTTCTTCAGCCCAGCCATACCAAATCTATTCTTTTGATGGCCAGAAACCTGTTTTTGCAGGGCCAATACGATGAGGCCATAGAGTGGACGCGCAAAGCCACGGTGTATGACAGAACCTCTGCACGGCCCGCCGAGCTACAAATGGAAATTTACTTAAAGCAAAATGATTTGGATAGCGCTGTTAAGGTGGCTGCCGGGTTGTCACGTGAGAACCCGCTTAACCCTGACTATCTAGTGACGCTTTCTGGGATATACATGCAGATGCAAGAATATGAGCTGGCTCAGCGTCCGCTGCACAGCTTGTCTCTATTGTGGAAAGAAGATCCAGAAAAGCTGCGTGAGTTGGCGGCTATGCACGTGCGCACTAAAAATCTGGAAAGCGCACGCAAAGCTTTGGAAATGGCGCTTGAGTTAGATTCTGAATCATTCCCTGTGCGACTGGATCTTGCCGGCCTGTTTTTAATGGAAGGTGAAGACGAAACCGCGGAATCTATCGCAAAGTCGTTACAGAAGAAGTATGGCGATAGTGCAGAGCTTTCATTTTTTATGGGTGAAATTGCTGCGGTGCGTAAAGACAACACGAAAGCGCAGTATTATTTCATGCAGGCTTACAAACAGGACAACAACCTTACTCCCAGTATTTTCAAACTCTATGAGTTAAGTGCCAAGGGAGTGGGCGCCAAAGAGTTTACCGATACTATGGAGAAGAGCCTGGAGGAAGGTTCTTTACCCATGTGGGCTGTGCGCCTGATCGCCGACAGCTACTTGCTGCAGGGTAACTCTGCACAGGCCCAGAGCTATTACGAGAAATTGCTGGCGATACCTGAAATAGGCAACGACCCAGAGATTCTGAATAACCTTGCCAATATCTATGCTGAGACGGATTTGGATAAAGGGTTAGCAACGGCCATGCGCGCACTGGAAGAGCAGGGCGAAACATCGTCTTCTTTGCTAGATACGATAGGCTGGATTATGTCGCGCAAGGGCGATAATGAAAACGCGTTACCGTATCTGCGTAAAGCCTATGCCCTTAACTCCGGCGATCCACAAATTCGATATCACATTGGTGTTGCCCTTAAAGCGCTAGGGCGCAATGGCGAGGCTGAGAAAGAGCTGCGTGCGGCCTTGGTGCTGGCGGACGATTTCCCAGAGCGTGCACAGGTACAGAGCCTGGTGGATGAGTTGAGCGCGCTACGTTCCCAATAAATTCCAAGAGCCGTTGTTACCTGATAGGCAGGGATTCAACACTTTGACAGTGGGTGTTATCCATTCAATGGATTTCAAGCGAGCGCGCCTTGCGTTGCTACTGCTTTTTGCGGGGCTGATTGCTGGCTGTACCGCTGTTCTAGACGCGTCAGACTATGGCCTGTCACAGGCCTATTCTAATAAGGTGGTTAAAGGCTCTGGCTTTAAGCACCGCGTAGTGTTCAAAAAAGGGGTTGGGTCACGTTTACATGTGTATGTAGATGGCGACGGGCGGCCCTGGGAGACGCGCATCAAGCGCTCCGAAAACCCGACACCCGAACGTGCGCTGGCCTTAGAGCTCATGGCGTTGGATGAACACCCAGCGCTGTTTTTGGGCCGGCCATGCTACTTCGTTCCTACTGTTTCACCTTGCGATCAGAACAAGTGGTGGACATCGCACCGGTATTCCCAAGACGTTGTTAGCAGTATGAGCGCTGTGATTGATAGGTACTCAGAGAACTACGATTCAATAGCATTGGTGGGGCATAGTGGAGGTGGCACGATAGCGTTTTTGCTTGCTAGCCAGCGTGATGATGTTTCTGTTTTGGTCACGCTAGCCGCAAATCTGAATATTGCATTGTGGGCGAAACAGCATAGTTTTTCGCCGCTGTATGGCTCGTTAAACCCTGTGACTGTGCCGCAGCTGGATAGTACGGTTAACCAGTTTCACTTTCTTGGTGAGAGCGATAGGAATGTATCGTCTGCAGTGTTTACCAGCATTGCGAAGCATCAAAAGCTGGCGCGTTTTGAAAGGCTGCCGGGCTTAGATCATTCGTGTTGCTGGGGAGATGCCTGGCCAGACTTGCTGGCCAAGACGGGCATGCTGCGCTGATTGTTTTCGCTTTACGACTCCTTTGCAGATAACGAAAAGAGCTTTCCATTGCGGAATAAGAAAAACGTTAGCGTGTTTTCTTGCGCGAGAGCCCCATTAGGCAACATCGCTAAAAACGTGTCTTCCTTGCCAATGAACTTAAAGAGAGGTGAGGCGGTGGCGAACCGTCCGTTTATGGCGATGACTATTTCTTCATTGTCGGTATGTGCATCGACGTGTTCACTGACATTTGCTTCGAAAGTGCCCATTACCATGCCCAGCGGGTATTGTTCCCCGGGCTTCTGCAGCCGTGCTAGGTCGCTTACAGTGACTTGGCCACCAGCTTCCGCTGAAAAGTCCGAAACAGCCTTGCCTATCAATGAAAACGAATCGAGCTCACTAAGAAGGCTGTTGAAAGCCGATTCAGCATTGGGTGTTTTAATAAAGCGCGAAAGCATCGGTAACGGAAACTCTTTTTTCATTGAGAATAGTTGCCGTTCCCCAAGTTTCTTGACGAAAAAATCCTTCCCTTCATCGAAGAAAAAATCCTTTCTGTGCGCGCGATGCCCAATTCTCTTATCACCTACGGCAAAGCCATCCACAGCCCAGGGCAATTTTATGTTGAGCGCGTCAGCGACGGTGGGCACTAGATCGTAAGCCATCACGTTGCTGGTATCTACGCTACCTTCAGTTTGCCCCGGGTTCTTTATGAGTAATGGCGAAAATGCGATTTGATCTAGTGTATTCCACGCAGCGCGACGGTGATCAGTATGTAGCTTGAACGAACGACCGTGATCGGCAGTGACAATAACCAGTGTATCGTCCCACAGATCTTGCGCTTTCATTTTTTCGATCACGCCGCCTACCAGGCTGTCGGTGTATTTGGCTTGCATCATAAACCGGTACTCTGACACAGTGGCCATCCACTGCGCTCTATTAGAGTGCTCTCGGCTGAGCGCTAACTGCTCTGTCGCTTCATACAGCGCACCGTCTTCATAAAATCGCCACGGCGAATGAGGAAGCTCCAGGTGCATGAAATACAGTGCTGGGCCCTGGCCGGCCGTGAATGTGTTTTTGAAACGCTCAAGCCGCGCGGGCTTGGCTTGCGCATAATTCAGCATTTTTTCTGGTATAAAAAGCCGCTCTTGTAGACGTTGTTTTTCTTCGAGTGCTTCTGGCTGCGCAACTGGGACGATCTCTACCAGTTCTTCCTGAAAATCATCCCGGGCTGTGACGCGTGAGGCCCTCGGAGAGACTCGTGTTACCCAAAGTTTGAACGCTCTGTGCAGCAAAGACAGTGGTTTGGGCTGGGCTTTGCGAATCTCTCCGGGTGGCCCCTCACTGCACTGGCGATAAGCGCATAAGCTTGTTAGCGTTTCATACGCGGTGAGGTGATGCGTAGGCGCCAGCAGAGCGAACAAGTTGGTGGGATGTTCGCTCGCGGTAGCGGGCGTATCGGTAGGCGCTTTACCTGATAACAGGGAAGGTACAGAAATACGCGTGCTATCGGCAAGCACGGAATAGTTTTTATACCATGTGGCTTCCTGTGCGAAGGCTGCGATGTTTGGATACCGAGCGGCATCTATTTGGCCATCGTTGTCGATTAATGCGCCAGTGGGGAATTCGTCCAGCAAGAGAAACAAAACTGAGGGATGTGCGTTGCTTGATACTGCGCCCACAGTGCCAAGCTGTTTGTTAGCCAGCAGGCTGCTTGTTTGCGACGTGGATAGAAAAAGTATCAGGCTAATAATGGGCACCACAGCCAGTATCTGAAGAAGCGTATGGAATGCACCCCAAAGCCGCAGACCAACCAGCATTATGATTGCGCATGCTATGCCAAGGAGTGTGATAACCGCGGGCGAGTTCAATGTTAGCGACCATTTCCCCAGTTGTACTCCCCAGGCTATAGCGAGAATGCACAGTAACAAGATGCCCACAGCGGTACCTGCTGTAGTGCGCAATTTGCCAATTGCGCGTATGACTAGCCAAAGGGCGATGGGCGGAATAAAGACAACCGCGAGTGCAAAGGCTGTCATCCAGCCTAGAGTGTCCAGGTTAAAGTGGGAGAAAAGTTCAGGTGTTGCGCCAAAGACCTTCAGAACTGGGTCGGCGATGGCCAAGCCTGTAACGCCCAGAATTACTAAGAAGCTCAGCTCTTTTTGAGAATGCGTGTTTTGTTGCAAGG
>JBGCFE010000216.1:0-19586 GCA_045106775.1 Halioglobus sp. | reverse complement strand
CCGTAGTTACAACGATCCAGCGTTTTCTATGGACATTGAAGACCCACTTCCCTTTCAAGATGCCAGCGAACGACTCAGGGAACTAGAACAACGTCAGGCATTCATCGCCGTACAACGCGAAGCGATCATTGACCGCACCATAGCGCTAACAGACCGCATCACCGTCATCGGCTTTTTCGCCTCAATCTTTCTCACCGCTACACTTGGCACATTCTTAGTGCGCTATACCAACAGCTCTTTGAAACGGCTGAAGAAAGGCACCGAGCGCTTTGGTAGCGGTGACCTGAACTACCGCATAGACGTCGAGGATGAAAAGGGTGAGCTAGGCGACTTGGCACATGCCTTTAACGACATGTCTGACAAACTGCGCAATGCGATCTATGACGTGCGCAAAGCGCGCGACTCGGCCGACGAAGCAAACGATGCTAAAAGTAGTTTCCTGGCGAACGTCAGCCACGAATTACGCACTCCGCTAAACGCGATTATTGGCTATAGCGAAATGCTGCACGACGAGCTAGACGACAAGGCAGAAGTTAATCGCGGCCAGTTTCAGGTAGACCTGTCAAAAATCATCATGTCGGGCAGGCAACTCCTCACCCTGATCAATGACATTCTCGATCTATCTAAAATCGAAACGGGTAAGATGTCGGTTCACCTGGAGACCTTCGCACCCCAGGAAATACTGCAGCACTCCTGTGATTCCATTCGGCCACTGTTACGCGATAAAAACAACGAGCTGCAGGTTGAAGCGATGGATGGGCTACCGCGACTCTATAACGACGCCACCAAATTTCGCCAGATATTTACCAACCTGCTGAGCAATGCCAACAAGTTTACTCGCGACGGAATGATCACCGTCACCGCGCGCGAAATGCCCGATCAGCCGGGTTGGGTTGAGCTGACCGTGAGTGATACTGGTATTGGCATGGACGATCGTGAACAGGATAAAGTCTTTGACGCTTTCGTTCAGGCTTCCACCTCTACCAGCGCCAATTTCGGTGGAACCGGGTTGGGGCTGGCAATCTGCCGCGAATACTGTGACATGATGGGAGGCAGCATTCGTCTGGATAGCGAGCTGGGCGTTGGCTCCACCTTTACGGTGTTGATCCCTTCTGACCCAGAGTTAGCTCACGCAGCCGCCTAAGCGCATCTTCACGCTTACGCAAATCACCCTCTAACGCTGCTTTATCGCGCTGCAGGGTGCCTATCTGGCGGTTCAGTGACACTAGCGCCGCCAGCGCATCGCGCATAAACAGCACTCTCTCATGCACTTCCACGCCTTCTGGTTTGCTGTTGACCAGTTTGTTGTAAGAGCGGCGCGCTGCCTGCGGATCATAGAACGGGCTTTGCGGCAGCATGCTCGCATAGGCAATCGCAATTCCCGACTCCCAATCGGCCCGCGGCGAGGCCTCTAAGCGCTGGTACGTTTGGAAATAGCGGACTGCTTCGATCTGATCATCCGCCACTAACAGGCTAAACCCCTTTTCCAAAAACGTATAATCGGCGCTTTCGTCACGCACACATTCAACAGGTTCGGGTTGATCGAGATTGAGCTCCAGCTCTGGCACCTCCTGCACGGGTACAGAACCTGAAACATCAGTATCGCCGTCGGGTGAAGGCAGAAATTGCACTGTAGTACAGGCCTGCAACCCTAGGGCCAGGACGACAAAGGCGCACCTAGCACAGGCAGCGCTCTTAACTAACGCGAATGCGGTGTCGCTTTGTTTATAGATTGGCACGGATAAACTCCTCACTGCTACCTAACCCGACGAAGTGTATCTGATCGCTACCGTGCTGGCATCTAACAGCGCTCATAGCTTTTGCGCGCATCGTGCATTCACTCGGGCCGCATATGAGGAAACAGCAGAACATCGCGAATCGACGTGGCATTGGTGAACAGCATCACAAGACGATCGATACCAATGCCCTCTCCCACCGTCGGAGGCAAACCGTATTCCAAGGCGCGGATATAATCGTGATCGTAATGCATCGCTTCATCATCACCTGCATCTTTCTCAGCAACCTGTGCCAGAAAACGCTCCGCCTGATCTTCAGCATCGTTCAGTTCTGAGAAGCCATTGGCCAACTCGCGGCCGCCGACGAAAAACTCGAAGCGGTCAGTAACGAACGGATCGTCGTCATTCCGACGAGACAAAGGAGATACCTCTGTCGGATAAGCAGTAATGAAGGTTGGCTGATCCAACTCGTGCTCCACAGTCTTTTCGAATATTTCAATTTGCACCTTACCCAAACCCCAACTGTCTTTGAGCGGTATGCCTAGACCTTTGGCGATCTCGCGGGCCTGCGCTTCATCAGCAAGTTGCTCTGCCGTTACCTCAGGATTGTAATGAAGAATTGAATCAAACACCGACATGCGCGCAAATGGCTTGGAAAAATCATACGTGCTGCCCTGGTACTCAACCGTGGTACTGCCTAACACTGTGCTTGTCAGTTCACGCAGCATGTCTTCGGTTAGGTTCATCGCCTCTTCGTAAGCCGCGTAGGCCCAGTAAAATTCAAGCATCGTGAATTCAGGGTTGTGGCGTGTGGATAAGCCTTCATTGCGGAAGCTGCGGTTTATCTCGAATACCCGCTCAAAGCCGCCCACCACCAAACGCTTGAGATAAAGCTCGGGCGCGATACGCAGGTACATGTCGAGATCCAGCGCATTATGATGTGTTTTGAATGGTCTGGCGGTGGCACCACCGGGTATAGGCTGCATCATAGGGGTCTCCACCTCCATGAAATCGCGTTCATTCATGTAGCTGCGGATAAACGCAATAATACGAGAGCGCGTGCGAAACACCTCTCGCGATTCTTCGCTGGAGATAAGATCAACATAACGCTGGCGGTAGCGCATTTCCTGATCGGCAAGCCCGTGGTACTTGTCAGGCAGCGGGCGCAGCGCCTTGGTGAGCAGCTGCGCAAATTCCATATTGATATACAAATCGCCCTTGCCCGATTTATTGATTGGCCCAGTGGCCGCAACAATATCCCCTAAATCCCAGCTCTTTATCTGCGCTAAGGTGTCTGCATCAAGGCCTTTTCGGTCAACGTACAGCTGGATCTGAGCAGAGCCATCCTGTATCAGCAAAAAGGCGCCACGGTTGCGAATCAAGCGTCCGGCAACAGAGAAAACCTCATGGGCCTCCTCTAACGCCTCTTTGGCATCGTCGCCGTATCTATCCTGGAGGAAGCTCGCCTCGGCTGTGCGCCGGAAATCGTTGGGGAACGCGCTGCCGCTTTCACGCAATGCAGTGAGTTTTGCGCGACGCTCCGCGATGAGCTTATTCTCATCTGGCGCCTGATCTGCGTTGTTGCCCTTCTCGCTCATACTTTTTTCCAATTCTATTTGCTATTTAGACCGGTTGTTTTTACAGCCCACTTTTCAAAGACGCTTCAATAAACTGGTCGATATCACCATCCAAAACCGACTGCGTGTTGCTGGTTTCTACACCCGTGCGCAGATCTTTGATACGCGAGGCATCCAGCACGTAGGAGCGAATCTGGCTACCCCAGCCAATATCCGCTTTACTATCTTCCATAGCCTGCTTTTCTTCGTTGCGCTTGAGCACTTCTAACTCGTACAGCTTAGCGCGCATCAGCTTCATGGCGTTATCGCGGTTTTGGTGCTGTGAGCGCTCTGTTTGGCACTGCACCACCGTACCAGTCGGGTTATGCGTCAGCCGTACCGCCGAATCTGTTTTGTTCACGTGCTGGCCACCGGCACCGCTAGCGCGGTAAGTGTCTACGCGTAAATCTGCGGGATTAATATCGATCTCAATATTGTCATCTATTTCTGGGGAGACAAACACCGAGGCGAACGAGGTATGCCGCCGGTTACCGGAATCAAACGGTGATTTGCGCACCAACCGGTGCACGCCTGTTTCAGTGCGCAGCCAGCCAAAGGCATATTCGCCCTGAAAGCTGATCGTAGCGCTTTTGATACCGGCAACATCGCCACCAGACGCCTCGATCAATTCCGTTTTGAAGCCCTTTGCCTCGCCCCAACGCAGGTACATGCGCAATAACATTTCAGCCCAGTCCTGCGCTTCGGTGCCTCCAGAACCCGATTGAATATCGAGATAGGCGTTATTAGCGTCCATTTCGCCATCAAACATGCGGCGAAACTCAAGCTGCTCCAATTGGCCCAGCATACCGCCAATCTCGGAAGAAATTTCATCTACGGTGGCCTCGTCGTCTTCCGCTGCCGCCATTTCGAGCAAATCGCGCGCATCGCCAGCGCCTGAATCCAGGGATTCGATAGTATGTACGATGGCTTCGAGCGCGGACTGTTCTTTACCCAGCGCCTGAGCACGCTCGGGGTCGTCCCAAACAGCGGGCTCAGCGAGCTCCAGCCCTACTTCCGCTAACCGTTCTTTACGCTGCTCGAAGTCAAAGATACCCCCTGAGCACATCAGTACGTGCGTCAATATCTTTGAGCTGATTCAGCAGTGGATTTATCTCTAACATGATTCTGGGCCGCACCGGTATAAAGGCGCGCATTCTACCGCAGCGGCTGCACGGGCAACAGGCTAAATTGCGGAGCGGGCCTGACTAAAGGCAATACAAGGCCTGCTTAAAACTGGTTTAGGACAGCGCCTATCAGCATTACCTGAGGCACCGTCACCAAAGGCAAGAACAACGCGACGCGCCACGATTTCATCGTCTCTTTAATCGACATAATTTCTGTGTAATCGGTAGCAACACCAGCCATCAAAAAAGTGAAGCTATTGCCTGGCGCCTGGGCACGGTTCATAAGATCAGCCGCTATAGGCGTAGCGCCCTCAGAACACACCTCAATCACCGTGGCCGCCAGCAACGTGAGCCACAGCCCACCAATGGTGGCACCAAACCAGGTGGCAAATGCCTCTTCTGGTACCAGCGCACGAATCAACGCGGCCAACACCAGACCAAAAAGCGCCCAGCGAATAACCACGCGTGAGCCTGCAAAACCCTCTTTGAGAATCTCCGTCGTACCTTGACTCGAAAACTGCAGGTTCTGGCGAAACTCTCGAAACAGAACGCCCACTGGTTGCACGGGCGCTAACTGCTCGCGCCAGGGGTTAGGTGTCAAGGTTCCACGGCGCTCAGCAACATCAAAGATAGCGCCCGTGATCACCCCAATAATGAGTGAAAGTAGAATAAACAGCAGCGTCCACTGTAAACCGATTAAGCCTACGAGGATGAGCGTTAAAGAGAGCGAGTTCCACGGGCTTGCTAGTAGAAAGGCCATCACCTGCCCCGTGCTTGCACCTCTTTCGTACAGTTTCATTCCCACCGCGAGAATACCGTGGCTGCACAAGTCCAGAAACACACCAGCCAGCGTGGCGCGAAAGAGCCCACCCAAGCCGCGGTCACGACCCAGCACGCCCATTACTAGTTCACGGGGCACTCGGCTTAGAATACCGACGAAAACAATGCCGATCAGAATGCCCCACCACATGCGATTGGCCAGCTCAAAGATGCCGCCGGTGAAAACACCTATGACCGAACCGTGGGCGTGCTGCATGAAAGCGCCCAGTGGATAAGCGACGGCAATAATCGCCAAGCAACTCCAAAAAAGGTAATCACGACGCGCTGGAGTCTCACAACAACTATCCGGAGCATCAGCGCTAGTTTGGCATTCAATGCGATCATCGCTAGAACCATTGGCATGACAATCGCTAGTACTGCAGTTAGCGCTCGCCGAGGGGTTACCGGTGGTGTTCATTATTTGGCTCCCGCCGCATCAGCCTCTCCAACCTGCCCAGACAGATCCTCAAGAATGGCGCACTCGGGGCCTTCATCGCCATGGCACCGGCTAGCCATATCGGCCAACACCTGCTGCATGGCCTGCAGCTGCGTAATGCGCGCCTGCAGTTGACCCGATTTTTCTAACACCAGCTCTCGCGCGTGCCGGCTCTGTCGGCCGCTATCACGCTGGAGCTCGAGTAACTGGCGGCACTCCTGCAAATCGAACCCTACCTCTCTGGCACGGGCCAAAAAATGAAGCTCCTCGATCGAGCCAGCATCGTACTGCCGATAGCCGTTATCACTGCGGCTCGCTGGGGCGATAAGCTCAATCTCTTCATAATAGCGAATCGTCTTTGCGCTCAAGCCGCTGCGGCGGGCTGCTTCCGAAATATTCATAGGCACCTCAAACTCCGTATCTGGAGCTAATGTAAACCCTCCTGTCGCTGGAAGGTCAAGGGATAGGGTTTCAAAGACAGGACTAGTTGTGAATGAACCACTGACTGCACTAGTATCGCGTGAATCTCTTCGATTTTAGGACTTGGGTATGGGTTGGATAAACAATGGCACCGATCGCGAGACGGTCTTAGCTGCTGCGCCAGAAATAGCTGACAAGTTCGATACGTTCTACGCAAGCCTTTGGCGCCAGTCACATGTTAATGGTGAGGTTCTAGAATTGTGCCGCCTGCGTCTAGCCCAACTGCTCAGGTCTTCTTTCGATATGCAACGCCAGGACCATCCGTTACCTGCCCACAAGCGTGAAAACGTTTCGAAGTGGAACACTGACAACGCTTTCTCAGAGGCAGATCGTGCATGTCTGGGGCTTGCCGAGGTGTACGCAATGGATCCAGCGTCCATTACCGACGAGCAGGCTGAGGCGGTCAAACAACATTTCGGTGATAAAGGTTTTGTTGTTTTGTTAGAAGCGCTCGGTGTTTTTGATGGAATGGCCCGCATGAGTTTGCTGTGGCAATTGCCGGCATCAGGAGACTCGAAATGACTAGCAAGCCGCGTGTTACCAATACCGGGGCAGCGTCCGGCAATATGGTTAGGGATTCCGCTCTTGGATTGGTGCCTGAAACACTGAATCCCTATTTACGACTGAACACCCAGATTTGGGAGATGGGGCCGCTCAGTGCTGCTTATCTTGAGGTGGCGCGCTTACGCAATGCAAACAAGGTTAATTGCGTTTTTTGTAAAAACGCCCGTTACGACGTCGCCAAAGCTGCAGGATTGACTGAAGACAAAGTCCAAATGATAGACGATGACTATCCGGAGAGTATGCTTGGCGATCGCGAAAAGCTGATCTTGGCCTACACAGATCAATACCTGAATGATCCTGCTTCGTTAAGCGAAGAACTTAAAACAAAGTTGGTCGCAACATTCACTGCTCAGGAGCTGGTTCAGCTGTCTATCGGCATTGTTCAGTTTAACTGTTTCTCTAGATTTGCCGTCGCCTTGGGAGGTATGCCTGACGAGCTGCCGCGCATGGAAATTTCTCTACCCGAATAGCCTAAAGATCATTCGCTTTTTGCACTATGCTCAGGCTTTAGCACTAGCCAGGATAAGGCACTGGTTGGAGCAGCGCTCCCCTACTTATGCAGCAAATAAATGCTCTATCATTAGCTGCAAAGAACGTCTCCCGCGAAACTCGTTGACGTCTAGCCGGTAAGCGATCTGAACACGCTCCACAGACGCATTCGGCCAAATCTCTGGATCGATGTTAAACGCAATACCGTCCACCACAGTAGCTCCGCCATCAGGAGACAGCACCACCTTCAAGTGCCGCTCACCGACTAGGCGCTGGTTAATCACGTCAAACTCACCATCGAAAACAGGCTCAGGAAAATGCTGTCCCCAAGGCCCTGCAAAGCGCAGCGTCTGGGCTAACTCAAGATCGAAGTCTGCGGCATCGATTGCACCATCGGATTCAATTACAGCCTGCAACTGCACATCCTCGGCATGCCTGTGCACCTCTTGTGTAAACGCGGCGACAAAAGGTTCATAGGCGGTCGCATCTATCGTCAAGCCGGCGGCCATAGCATGCCCGCCAAAACGAGAGATTAAACCGGGGTTACGAGTGGCCACCGCATCCAGTATGTCGCGAATATGGATACCTGGAATCGAACGGGCTGACCCTTTTAGCTGGCCGGCGTCGCCATCGGCAAACGCTATCGTTGGCCGGTGCAGCTTATCTTTAATGCGAGACGCAAGAATACCGATCACCCCCTGATGCCAGTCACTCTGATACAGACACATGGCAATCGGAGGCTCTTCATCATCAGAAAACGGCATATGTGCAATTATTTGCATAGCTGTTTTCTGCATATCGCGCTCGATCACTCGGCGCTCGTCATTCAACTGTTGTAGCTGCGCTGCCAGCTTTTGAGCTGTCGACTCTGACGTGCTCAATAAACACTCGATTCCGACAGACATATCATCGAGGCGCCCGGCTGCATTAATCCTTGGCCCAACGGCAAAACCTAAATCAGACGCCACCATGGAGCGAAAATCACGCGACGCAATACCCAGCAGTGCCATGATGCCGGGGCGTGCCTGCCCGGCGCGTATTCGACGCAGCCCTGCCGAAACCAAAATGCGGTTGTTACGATCAAGTGGCACCACATCGGCGACAGTACCCAGCGCTACCAAATCCAAAAACTGGGCGAGGTTAACACTGGCAGCTGCACTACTGGCGTCTCGACGACGAAACTCCTGACGCAGCGCCATCATAAGATAAAAAATCACGCCAACCCCGGCTAGATTGCCTGAAGGAAAAGTGCAGGCAGGCTGATTCGGGTTCACTATCAGCTGCGCCTTGGGCAACTCGTTACCGGCGAGATGGTGATCGGTAATGACGGTGCGGATACCGAGCGCACTGGCGGCATCAACACCTTCAATACTGGAGATGCCATTGTCCACTGTGACGATCAAATCTGGTTGGCTACCGCGAGCCAGCTCAACGATCTCCGGCGTTAACCCATAGCCATACTCAAAACGATTGGGAACAAGGTAATCAACGTGCTGTGCGCCAAACGCGCGCATGGCCTCTACAAAAAGCGCCGTGCTGGTAGCTCCGTCGGCGTCAAAATCACCCACCACCAGAATGCGCTCATTCCCTGCGATGGCATCTGCCAGCAGAACAGCCGCCTCGGGAGCGTTGAGTAGTTGTTCGGGCGGTATTAGCTGATCGAGGCCGAGATCCAATTCATTTGGCGCGGAAAGACCCCGCGCAGCGTAGATCTTGGCGAGCAATGGGTGGAGTTCTGATTCTTCTAACGCTCTCGCAGGTTGAACGACACGCCTGCGTATCTGCTTGACCACGCGACGGGCCGGCTCAGGCTGTCAGGTTCGTGGCCATGAAGGCCTTCACTGCTGCCAAATCATTCGGCAAAACCTCTACGCGTTCTTCTCGCTCAAAGAGATCTTCAAGATGCGCAGGCAAGTGTACAGCCTGGTTTAAGCCCGCCTGTGCGATTGCATCCGGAAACTTGGCAGGGTGCGCAGTTGCCAGCGTGATAACGGGCACATCAGCAGGCAGCTGGCTCTGCAGCGCAGCCGCTACGCCAATAGCGCTGTGAGGATCGAGCAGGTATTCGCAGTCGTTAAAGGTGTCTGCAATCTGCTTGCAGGTTTGCTCGTCGCTCACGCAGTTGCTACTGAACAACGTGCGCGCTTGCGCCATCGCCTCGTCGCTAAAAGCGATATCGCCGGTTTCAAAATCCTGCATCAATTGCGCTATGGCAGCGCCATCGCGATCGTACAGGTCAAATAAGAGACGCTCGAAATTACTGGATACGGTGATATCCATACTGGGCGAAAGCGTGTGCATAAGTGGCTGGCGCCCATAAGTCTGCGTTGTCATTGCACGATGCAGCACATCGTTGCGATTGGTGGCAATAATCAACTGCGCTACTGGCAAGCCCATTTTGTGCGCTAGATACCCTGCAAAAATATCGCCAAAGTTACCTGTGGGCACTGAAAAAGCCACTGGCCGGTTTGGTGCACCTACTGCCATGGCTGCATAAAAGTAGTAGACGATCTGCGCCATAATGCGCGCCCAATTGATGGAGTTGACGGCAACCAAAGAGCGATCAGTTGGCAGAAACGCGTTACCGTTGGCGGTGTCGTTGAAACTGGCTTTCACCATGGCCTGGCAATCGTCGAAGTTGCCTTCCACTGCCAAGTTGTGGATGTTGGCGCCCTGCACAGTTGTCATCTGCCGCCGCTGAACATCGGACACTCGCTGATGCGGGTGCAGAATAAAGATGTCGATGTTGTTACAACGCTTGCATCCTTCGATAGCCGCGGAACCCGTGTCGCCAGAGGTTGCACCCATAATCACCACCTTCTGATGGCGGCGCTCCAAC
Organism: Halioglobus sp.; assembly: GCA_045106775.1. Lineage (GTDB taxonomy): Bacteria > Pseudomonadota > Gammaproteobacteria > Pseudomonadales > Halieaceae > Marimicrobium. Next base: position 9,483 of record JBGCFE010000216.1, on the reverse strand, counting down.
ACATAATCCAGCAGCCTACCAAGCAGTTGTAGGGCAAAATCTTTAAACGCTAGCGTTGGGCCATGAAAGAGTTCCAATACCCATTGATTTGCCCCAAGCTGAACCATCGGCGCAACTGCTCCATGGCGAAATTCAGCATAGGTTTCTTCAAGAATTTTGCGTAGATCTTCCGCGGGTACGCAATCGTCCACAAACGGTGTCAGGATAGTCTGAGCAAGCTCAACATAGTTCATACCCGCCATGGCTTGCAGGTCGGCTTGGCTAAACTGCGGCAACGTTTCTGGCACGTACAAACCGCCATCTGAGGCTAAGCCAGTCAGCAGCACTTCTTCAAAATTCAGTGCAGGTGCCTTGCCACGGGTGCTTATATATTTCACGAGTCCAATACCTATTGTTCAACCATCGAGGGGCTCTACGCGGATGCGCGTAATATCGCCGACAATCGTATCAAGCGCTTCCATCGACCGCACTGCGGCGTCCAGGCTTTTCTGCTGCGCGGCATTCGTCAACACAATAACGGGCACGTGCTGATCCCCACTGATAGGCGCTTTTTGAATCAGGCTTTCGATACTGATGCCCTGCTCGCTTAACAAACGAGTGATGTCGGACATCACGCCGGGTTTATCCAGCGCCTGCAAGCGCAAATACCATTCGGTGGAGACATTGCTCATGGGCACAACGGGCTGCGCCTCTAGCGAAGAGCCCTCAAACCCAAGCGCGGTAACTTGCGGTAGCTGCGCCACAGCAATGTCTCTGGCGATATCGACGATATCGGCGATCACCGCTGAGGCAGTAGGATGGGCACCTGCGCCTGCGCCGTAGTACAGCGTTGGGCCAACCGCATCGCCTTCCACCAATACAGCATTTTTAACCCCATTGACGTTAGCGAGTAAGCTCGTAGTTGGGATGAGCGTCGGATGGACGCGCATTTCGATACCCTCTTCTGTCTTGCGCGCCACGCCGAGATGTTTAATGCGATACCCAAGGTCTGCAGCAAAATCAAAATCGACAGGCATGAGGTTTGAAATGCCTTCCGCGTAAACGGCCTGCATATTCAGAGGTGTGCCAAATGCGATGGCAGCCAGGATCGCAAGCTTATGGGCAGCATCAATGCCTTCCACATCAAAAGTAGGGTCTGCTTCGGCGTAGCCCAGCGCCTGCGCTTCAGCCAAAACATCAGCAAACTCTCTGCCCTTCTCAAACATTTCGCTGAGAATAAAGTTGCCCGTGCCATTGATAATGCCTGCGAGCCACTCAACACGGTTGCCCGCCAAACCCTCGCGCAAAGCCTTGATGATGGGAATACCGCCTGCAACCGCTGCTTCATAGCGCAGGCTAACACCCTGCTCCTGCGCAAGCGCAAACAGCTCATTCCCAAACTCTGCGATCAGTGCTTTGTTGGCGGTGACGACATGTTTGCCAGCGCGAAGGGCTTCTTCGATAAGATGCCGTGCCACGTCAGTGCCGCCGATAAGCTCAACCAAAATATGGATATCAGGGTCATGTGCAACGGCCAGAATGTCGTTGCTTAAACGAAGACCATCACGTTCATAGCCCGGCTTGGTATTGCGCATACCAACATGGTGAACGTTGCATGGCACACCTGCGCGACCGGTTACAACCTGCGCATTTTGCGCCAGCAATTCAAAGACGCCAGCTCCCACCGTACCCAAGCCGCAGATACCGATATTCACCGGGTTAATAACGCGCGCTGGTTTGGTGGCAGCCATTGAATTATTCCGTGGGTTGAGATGCAGAGTGTGAGGCTATGCTAAGCCATCTTGTTTTAACATGCGCTTAATACTTCGCAGGGCCTGCCGAGTGCGATGCTCGTTCTCGATCAAACCAAACCGCACCCAACCTTCGCCGTATTCACCAAAACCAACGCCTGGTGAAACAGCAACCTTCGCTTCGCGCAGTAACTTTTTACTGAACTCCAAGGAGCCCATTTCGCGATAAGCTTCGGGGAGCTGCGCCCATACAAACATGGTTGCTTTAGGCGGTGTTACTGGCCAACCCGCTGCGTTCAACCCTTCGCACAGTACATCTCTGCGAGATTGATACATCTCGCGAATTTCTCCAACACAGCTTTGATCGCCCTCGAGCGCAGCAATGGCGGCCACTTGAATCGGGGTGAACATACCGTAATCCAAATAGGACTTCATGCGCGCCAGAGCGCCCACCAGTACTTCATTGCCACAGCAGAACCCAACGCGCCAACCAGGCATGTTATAGCTCTTGGACATGCTGAAGAATTCGACAGCGACTTCCCGCGCACCCTCCACCTGCAGGATAGAGGGCGCAACATAGCCGTCATAGCACAGATCGGCATAGGCTAAATCTTGAATCACCCAGATTGAATGTTCGCGTGCGATATTGATAACGCGCTCGTAAAAGTCCAGCTCAACACACTGGGCTGTTGGGTTGGAGGGAAAATTCAGCACCAGCATTTTCGGCCGTGGCCAGCTGTTCAAAATGGCCTTTTCAAGCTCTGTGAAAAACTCTTCTTCATTCTGACCCATGGGAACATGACGAATGTCTGCACCGGAAATCACAAAACCATAAGGGTGTATCGGATAAGACGGGTTCGGGACAAGAATCGCATCACCCGGACCGGTAGTCGCCAGAGCCAAGTGCGCCAGGCCTTCTTTAGACCCGAGTGTCACGATAGCTTCTGAATTGGGATCAAGCGTCACATCATAGCGGCGCTGATACCAATCGCAGATGGCCTTACGCAGACGGGGAATACCTTTGGATTGCGAATACCGATGGGTATCCCCGCGGCGTGCTGTGTCTACCAGCTTGTCGACAATATGTTCTGGCGTGGGCTGATCGGGGTTACCCATCCCAAAATCGATAATATCTTCGCCTGCCGCTCGGGCCTGCTGCTTCAGCTCTCCAACAATGTTGAAAACATAGGGGGGAAGGCGTTCAATCCGCTGAAATCGATCGTCCACGATAGCTCGACTCTGGTGAGCTGCGCAGACTATGCGCAGCGGTTAAAAATGGGGGCAAACAGTACTGAGTCAGCTCTGTACTGTCAACGCAACCTGCGCACCAGAACAGTGGCCAACACCATTATTAACAGGATTTTTGTGGGCCAGAGGGCACACCTGCGACCAATGGGCCCACATGGCAGTTGTGGGCCTACTTTAGGCCCAGTGAGGCAATCAAATCGGTTGCTGATTGATAACCTGGAATCATCTTACCGTCCTGGGTGATGATGGCCGGTGTACCGCGTACGCCCAACTCCTGCCCCAGCTGATACTGACTTGCAATTGGGTTGTCGCAGCTCTGCGTGGGAACCTGCTCCTTATTTTTGAGCCGGGTCAAAACGTCCTGTGGATTGGATGCACACCAGGCCGTTTCAAGCTTATAAAAGCCATCAGAACCAGCGCCGGCTCGCGGGTAGGCCAAATAGCGTACTTCAATGCCCAGCCGGTTCAGTTCAGGCACTTCTGCATGCAGCTTCTGGCAGTAGTAGCAGGTGACGTCTGTGAAAACATTCACATAGGCGCGAGGCTTCCCTTGGGGAGAAAAAACGATCATGTCTTTGGTATCAACGCTAGCCAGCCGCTCTACGCGTTGCGCATCACGGCGTTGCTCTGCCAGATTCACATAGCCATCTGGCGTCACTGCATAAAGGTCACCGGCGATAAAGAAATCGCCTTTCTCAGTAGAGTACAGAATAGGACCGTTGGCCAATTCCACCTCGAAAATACCGGGCATTTGCGTGGCACGAATGCTATCGACTTGCAGGCCCTGATTTCCAGATTCCAGCGCCTTGGTCAAGCTTTCCTGCACCGCCTTACTCACCGGTTGCGCGACAGATGCCACTGTAAAAAGCGACATAACTGCACTAAGTAAAGCCACCTGAAGTGTACGAAATTTCATTGCTAATCCTTTACTAATGCGGATTTAACCGCTGTGTGTATAACCGAACTATTGGAGGCGCTAAAAGCAGATTAGTTCCTCGGCATTGCCTAACGCCTAGCACCGGGCTACACCAGGGATCTAGCCCCTGGGGTGGTGCTCGGCGTGCAGCGCCTGCATTCTCTGCTGTGCCACATGGGTATATATCTGTGTGGTACTAAGATCGCTGTGCCCCAACAACATCTGCACCACGCGCAAATCTGCACCATGATTTAGCAAATGTGTAGCGAAAGCATGCCGCAGCGTATGCGGCGATAGCTCACGCTTGATACCCGCTCGCTGGGCGTAGATTTTAATACGATACCAGAACGTCTGGCGAGTCATTTGCGTGCCGCGCTTGCTGGGGAATACCACATCCGAGGGCACCCCCTTCATAAGCTCACTTCGGGGCCCCGAAACATATCGCTGCAGCCAAACCAGCGCCTCCTCACCCATGGGCACCAGCCGTTCCTTGCTGCCCTTACCAAAGACGCGCAAAACGCCTTGATTCATGCTGATTTGGGAAAGGGTCAAGCTGGTGAGCTCGGTAACGCGAAGACCGCAGGCATACAATAGTTCAAGCATTGTGCGATCCCGAAACTCGAGGGCAGAATCCAGCTCCGGCGCATGCAACAGGCGCTCCACTTCCTCTTCTGAGAGCGATTTGGGCAGCGGACGCCCCAATCGAGGGCTATCCACATCCAGCGTGGGATCAACGCTAATACAGCCCTCTCGCAACAGAAAACGGTAAAAACCGCGGACGCATGAGAGAAAGCGTGCACTGGAACGCGCCGACATTCCTTGCTCTAAGCGGGCCCCCAGATACCCCTGCAATGCAGCTCTATCGGCTTCAAGGATAGAATCGAACGCGGCATTTACTAGCCAATGGTCGTATTGGCGCAAATCGCGCCGGTAGGAAGCTAGCGTATTCTCACTCAACCCCTTCTCCATCCAAATGGCGTCGATGTATCGATCAATCTCTGGGTGGACACTATCTGTCGAGGCTAGGGTAGCTGGCATCTTTGTAAGTTATCACGAATACGCCAACCGACTGACCCGCAAAAATACCGGCCTGACTGCCGCCAAAACTGGTGTGGAAAAAACTAGACGACGGGTATAACAACAATTGCTGATTTTTCAGGCGAAAAAAAAGCGGCTGAAGCCGCTTTTTTTAACCGTATTGAGGCAGGTTGGATCGCTTACAAACGCTCTTTGATACGTGCAGAACGGCCACTGCGCTCACGCAAGTAGTACAGCTTGGCTTGACGCACATCACCACGGCGTTTCACTTCAATACTGTCAACCAGCGGGCTGTAGGTTTGAAACGTACGTTCAACACCCACACCGTGAGAAATTTTGCGCACGGTAAAAGCGGAGTTCAGTGCGCGGTTACGCTTACCTATACAGACGCCTTCAAACGCCTGCAAACGCTCGCGTGAGCCCTCTTTTACTTTTACCTGAACAACCACGGTATCACCCGGGCCAAACTCCGGAATCTCTTTTTCCATTTGCTGCGCATCCAGCTCGGAAATGATCTTGTTAGTGCTCATGTGGTGCTCCTGTTAATTAAATTCGCAGCTTCACAGCTTGCGCGTATTCAGTCATCTTTTAGCAGATACAAACCCGTTTAGCAGATATAGCCCTAATTACCGCTTTAACTGATCTAAATATGCTGCCAGTAATTCTTCTTCCTCAGGCGATAAACCCCGAGCTTCCAGCAAGTCTGGCCGACGTTCATAGGTACGACCCAACGCCTGCTGCAACCGCCAGCGGTCAATCACAGCATGATTACCGCTTAACAAAACCTCTGGCACTGCCTCACCTGCATACGACTCTGGCCGCGTGTAATGTGGACAATCCAGCAAGCCATCTACGTAGGAGTCTTCCTGCGCAGACGCAGCGTGGCCAAGTGCACCGGGTAGCTGCCTTGTGACTGCATCTACCACCACCATAGCCGGCAATTCGCCTCCGCTGAGAACATAATCGCCAATGGACAACTCTTCGTCCACTTCTGCCTCTATGAGGCGTTCATCAACCCCTTCGTAGCGCCCCGCCACCAAAATGAGTGACTTGGCCTGGGCAAGCTCCGCTACCTTCTCATGATTAAGCTTGCTCCCTGCGGGAGAAAGATAAATCACTTTGGCGTCTGGCCCTGCTACCTCTTTGGCCTTAGCAATTGCTTTGGCCAAAGGCTCAATCTTCATCAACATGCCAGGGCCGCCGCCATAGGGCCGGTCGTCCACCGTGCGATGCACATCCTCGGTAAACTCACGAGGATTGCTGTGGCTTAGCGTTACCAGCCCCTGCTCTACCGCTCTGCCGGTGATGCCGTAATTGCCTACAGCGTCAAACATTTCAGGAAACAGGCTTACCAGTGCAAAGTGCATTGTTGCCCGCTCCCGGGAATCCCTTTGCTCCTCAGTCTTCCTCGAGGAACCAATCAATCTCTATTGTGCCCAGTGCCAAATCTACGTTTTTAACCGTGCTGCCTGGCAGGTAGGGCACTAACCTTTCTTTGGGCTGGTCACTCGGACTACCCTCGCAGGGCCGTATGACTAATACATCATTGGCGCCTGTTTCGATAAGGTGATCAACGATACCCAGTAGCACCCGCTCATCCCTTTCTGTACACCAAACCTTTAACCCTTCCAGTTGATGCCAGTAAAAATCACCGTCTTCCAACGTAGGCAGCGCGTCTGGGCCGGCTACCAGTTCAAGGCCTTTATACGTCTCGGCCTCCGTGCGGTCATCCACTCCCGTGATATGGGCCACCAACCCTTTTCCATGCAGTTTGAATTCATCAAACGGTATGGCTTCAATACTTTCGTTGCCACTCTGGCTTTGCCGGATATACCACTTGCCAAGCTGCACGAAACTTTCTCGTTGCTCTGTAAAGGCATGGATTTTTACCCACCCCTTAATGCCGTAGCTGCCGGTTATTTTGCCGACAGCCAAACTTGATGCCTGGGCTGAAAGATTCATCAGCTCTCGCCATCAAACCGCAAGCTATTAGGCCGCTGCAGCGTCCTTCACCAACTTGGCAACACGCTCAGAAAGCTGAGCACCTTTGCTCTGCCAGTATTCAATGCGATCAGTATCAACACGCAAGCGCTCTTCCTGTCCGCGAGCACCCGGGTTAAAGAACCCAACGCGCTCAATGAAGCGGCCGTTACGCGCCTTGCGGCTATCTGTCACTGTCAGGTGGTAAAAGGGGCGCTTCTTGGCGCCACCACGCGCTAATCGAATGGTTACCATTTTTTGTCTTTCCTAGTAATTGGCGGGGTTTTGCAGTGATATCAGCGAAGATCTGTTTAGATCCTAGAACAACTCGCTACATTACCCACAGCACACATCAGCCCACCGGCCGATAAAGGTGGCGTATCATACGGAAATTGGAGCTGGGTTTAAACCCCTCAGGAGGGCTTTTTTATAGCTAAATCCACGCCTTAGCGAGGCGCCATGCCCTGCCGAAGAATGGCGGATAACGTCAGCTTGAAGCTAGCCTGAACACGACTACTGGAAAGGGAAACCACCGCCTGAGCCGCCCATCCCGCCAGGGCCACCGGGTGGCATCATCCCGCCCATACCGCGCATCATCTTTTCCATGCCTCCGCCTTTCATTTTCTTCATCATTTTCTGCATTTGCTTGTGTTGCTTGAGCAGACGATTGAGATCCTGAACCTGTGTGCCTGAACCTTGCGTGATGCGGCGTTTGCGAGAGCCCTGTATGAGCTCCGGGTTGCGTCGTTCGCGGGGCGTCATCGAGTTAATCATGGCCTCCATACGAGCAAACATCTTCATGTCGAGATTTTGCTCTGCGGCTTTGGCCATGTTGCCCATGCCGGGTAGCTTATCCAACATGCCGGTAATTCCGCCCATATTGTTCATTTGCTGTAGCTGGTCACGAAAATCCTCGAGATCAAACTTCTTGCCCTTTTTGACCTTTTTAGCGAGTTTTTCCGCCTTCTTCTTGTCGACCTTTTGCTCAACTTCTTCGATGAGAGAGAGCATGTCGCCCATACCCAAGATTCGCGAGGCCAAGCGATCAGGGTGAAACGGGTCAAGGGCAGCGGTTTTTTCGCCAACGCCTAAAAATTTGATGGGCTTGCCGGTAATAGACCGAACCGAGAGCGCTGCCCCACCGCGCGTATCGGCATCCACCTTGGTTAGTACGACGCCGGTTAACGGCAGCGCCTCACCAAAGGCCTTCGCTGTGTTGGCGGCATCCTGCCCCGTCATGGCGTCAACGACAAACAGTGTCTCGACGGGTTTGACCGCTGCGTGAAGGGCCGAAATTTCAGCCATCATTTCTTGATCAATGGCCAGCCGGCCAGCGGTATCTACGATCAGCACATCACTAAAGTGTCGTTTGGCGTGATCGACGGCGGCATTGACGATATCAACCGGTTTCTGTTCGATAGTACTGGGAAAGAACTCTGCGCCTACTTCGCCTGCCAATGTTTCCAACTGCTTGATCGCCGCAGGCCGATACACATCCGCGCTCACGACCGTAACCTTCTTCTTGTCCCGCTCAGCCAGCAGCCTCGCTAACTTGGCAACGGTTGTGGTCTTACCCGCCCCCTGCAGGCCGGCCATCATAATCACGGCAGGTGGTTGCGTAGACAGATTAAGCCCTTCGTTCGCCGACCCCATCACAGCTTCAAGTTCGGCCTGTACGATCTTTAGAAAAGCCTGACCTGGGCTAAGGCTGCTCATCACCTCCTGACCCAGTGCGCGCTGTTTTACCGCCTCCACAAACTGCTTCACCACAGGCAGCGCTACATCCGCCTCTAGCAGCGCCATGCGCACTTCGCGCAATGTGTCGGCAATATTGTCTTCGCTTAGCCGGGCTTTACCTGTAATGCTGCGCAGGCTTTGCGATAGGCGATCACTTAAACTTTCAAACATTCGAATTCTCTCGATACACTGATTGGGCGACCTGCTGGGATTAGGCGTCTAACAACAAAGCCACGCTATTGATTCTGTCAGGCCAAGCCGGTACAAAGGACGCAGTATACGTTACCCGGTCGCAAGCCCCAAGCCGATGCCCTCAACCCTACTCGCTCCCCTCGCTGCGCTGCTCTACTTGGCGGCCACTGGGTCACAGCTGTTCCAGATTTCTCAGCGCAACCTGAACGTGGGCAGGCATGTCATAGCGCTAGGCCTCGCCGCTCTTTCGTTGCACGCGATCGTGGTTTGGCGGGCGCTGTTTGAGGTGGATGGCAGTGTTCATCTGGGCTTTTTCAAGATCTCTGCGTTGATTTTTTTAGTCATCAACCTTGCCTGCATTACCTCGCTGCTGCGCCGACCATTGCAAAACCTTTTGGTGGTGCTGTTTCCACTATCCGCACTCTCTGTTCTGGTAGCGTATTTCGCTCCAGAAACCGCAGCAGTAGCTACCAACATGAGTGGCGGCATGCTGGTGCATGTTAGCAGCTCGATACTCGCTTACTCAGTATTAACACTGGCGGCAATTCAGGCGGCATTACTATCATTGCAAGACCAGCAGCTCCGCCATCGCAAGACACATGGCCTAGTACAAATCCTGCCACCGCTTCAGCTAATGGAGAG
>JBGCFE010000215.1:0-3459 GCA_045106775.1 Halioglobus sp. | reverse complement strand
TCAAAAGGGTTTGGTTTTCTCGAAATGCCAAAAGTTGGGGAAGCGAAAAGTGCCATTAAGAACCTCAATAACAAAAAAGTGGGTGGTGAGAATATTCGCGTTAAAAAGGCGGAAAAAAGCGGCGAGAAATCTTAAGTGCAGGCTAGTGCCAGAGGCCCTATCTCCTATCTGGTAAACTGCTATCTATGAAAATTCTTATCGTCGACGACCATGCCCTATTTCGCGATGGTCTATCACTGCTGCTGCGTACACTGGCTGATGATGTTCTGGTGTTAGAAGCTGTTGATTCAATCTCTGCATTTGAGGCGTTGTCTCAATACCCCGATTTAGATTTTGTGCTTCTCGATCTCAATATTCCGGGAAAAGATGGATTCTCTGTTCTTGAGACTATGAATAGAGAGCATCCAACTATCCCAGTAGCTGTTCTATCGGCATCTGCGAGGCAACACGATGTGGACAGGGTCATGGCGACATCTGCGGTGGGCTATATTCATAAGAATACGCCCAGCAAGTTACTTCTAGGCGCTGTGCAACTTATGTTGGCGGGTGGACTCTATACGCCGCCTTCTGCTTCATTGACGGAAGACACTGTAAGTGTGCAGAGCGAGGGTTTATTAACAGCTCGGCAGTTAGAGGTTTTGGCTTTATTGGTGGATGGTAATTCGAACAAGCAGATTGCCGGAACGCTGGGTATTGCTGAGGCAACAATCAAAATGCATGTTACCGCCATTTTTAAAGCTCTGAATGTCAAGAATCGTACGCAAGCTGCACTTGCGGGGCAGGCCTTCGTTTAGCGCCTTGTGTTTTGGGATGTGAGGTAGTGAAGAGGCTTAAACCTCTAGTTTACTCTCCGAGATTTCTGTACAGGTAAGCTTCGCAAAAACGCCCTGAGTTTTGCCGGTGGAACTGGCTTGTGTAGTACTTGGCGCCCGCTCTCCTTTAGCTCCGATAGTAGTTGCTTTTCTGTGTCTCCGGTGACGATAAGCGCAGGGATAGTGCAGTTGAGTGTGCTGCAAATTTTTTCGATCGCGTCGATTCCTGTGCGGGCAGCAGTTAGGCGGTAGTCGCTGATGATTCCATCAGGCTTACGTTGGTATGACTTTAATTGCGCGAGAGCGTCTTCGGCGCTGGTGCTGACCACCACTTCGCAGCCCCATGAGCCAAGCAGCAATTGCATGCCTTCGCGAATGCTTTCTTCATCGTCTATGATAACAATGAGTGTTTGCGCGGTGATGGAGGTGTTGGTGTTGCGCTGTTTGCTTTGTGCTACCGCGACGTCGCTTTGAGTGGCAGCACCCACCGTAATGGAAAAGACCGACCCCTCACCGGGTTGTGAAATGACTTCTATCTTGTGCTCAAGTAATTCCGCGGCACGTTGCACAATAGAGAGGCCAAGGCCCAGACCTTTTTGGCGATCTCTTTCTGGATTTCCTAGCTGATAGAACTCCTCAAATATGGCTGTTTGGTCCTGGGCGGGGATGCCGATGCCAGTATCGGTGACGCAAATTTTTATGGTGTCGCCGACGGCTTCGCAGGCCACATTAACTTCGCCAGCTTGGGTGTAACGAATAGCGTTTGCAATATAGTTACGCAGTATTTGCTCTAGTAAGACAGGCTCGCTGTGCACCGCAAAAGGTTCCTGTGGCCATTGCATCGTGATACCGGCCTGCGCGGCCTGCGGGTCAAATTCATCCGCCAGCCGGGCCAGCATGTCCTTAAGCCGAAAATCGTACTTTTGAATATCAATAGTCCCTGCGTCGAGTTTTGATATATCGAGTAGGGCTTCGAAAAGGCTCTGCAACGATTCAGCAGAGCGTTTGATTTTGCCAGTGATTTCACGCTCCTCCGGTTGGGTAATGCGGTCTTCTAGCGCAGAGACAAAGAGGGTTAACGCATAGAGGGGCTGGCGCAGGTCATGGCTGGCTGCTGCGAGAAAGCGCGATTTTGCGCTGTTGGCTTGTTCGGCTTCCGCCTTTTGTTCTGTGAGTTGCTCAATAAGGCCAAGATTTTCAAAGCGCAGTTCCATTGCACTACTGAGGCTTCTATTAATTTTTATGTTGAACGCGGTCTGAGCGATCAGAAATATAACAGTCACGCTGGCAAGCGCAGTGTGAATGGTGTCGCCCATAAACAATAAGCGCAGAGTAATGGGTGCCAGCATCAACGGTACGAAAGCAAAATAAGCCGGTAGATAGATGCTGAGTGAGAAGGCAGACCCAGCTGCCATAGCCAGTAGGCTCAATAGTATGAGCAATTGGTATTCCAGCTGGTCAGGAACAAACATGATAAGGCCGCCGGCTCCCCAGATGACGCCGGCAGAGGCACTGCCCACTATCAGGAACAGTTGGTAACGCTTGAGTTTGCTTTCGTCAAAGCGTTGTTTAAACGAAAGGTAGATGGCGACCCTGATGCCAAGCATGATCAGCATGGCGGCCATCCAGGTTAAAAGCCAGCGATGCGAAACCACATCCCAAAATATATAGAGCAGCGCTGTGCTGACAACCAGGTTTATCAATACTAGAGAAGCAATGGAGTGGTAGAGCGTTTTTATCTGCTCAACGTGAATCGCACTCTCACTCACTGCATGGTCAGGCATGTTTGTAGCGTTTGACATACTGGGCTCTGCGTTTATTGGTTTATCAACATGCGATGTGATCAAAGAGGCTACTACACTTTGCTTAGAAAAGTGTGGGAAAGCAAAAGGCATAAACCACGACTACTACTCTCAATACAGACTTAGGTCTGTAGTTGGGGTAGACCTATGTGCAATACCGGGCTGCGTTGGCGATTGCTAATCTACCTGCCAATTTTCTATTTGTTGTGCAGAAGCATTCGCAGCAACTTTCGCAACAAGTTTCGCAGCCAATAAAGCTGTAGTAACAGGGCTTGATTTATGGACGCCACTTTACGCTTGGCCCATTGGGGCATATTGTTTTCAACGTTACTTCTGCGAGCGGTTGCGCTTGTAGCTGTGTTGTTGCCCATGTTTCCCAGCTTAGCTTTAGCGCATGATAACGCTGGCTACAGTCACGATCGAGTGGCGGTGGGTAACTTGCCAAACTGGATGGCGAGTCTGGATGACAATCTCAAGCTAAGCGAGATTTCGATTCCGGGCACGCACGACACCATGGCAGACTGCCCGGGGGTTGTTTGTGGGCCAGCGCCACTGCCGAAAGATATCACGCAAACCCAGAGCATGACGTTGCCGCAGCAGCTCGTTTCCGGCATTCGAGCGCTGGATATCAGGCTACGCTATCAGAATGTTCTTTCAGTTATCGCTAACCCGCTGTCGCCCGCAGATTGTGCCGAGGATGATGGGGCCGAGGAGTGCGCGTACTTTTTGTATCACGGTATCATTCCCATGGGCACCAGCTTTCAAGCGAACGTGATGAGCGTGGTAACAGACTTCTTAGTCAATAATCCCAGCGAAACCATTGTCATGCGGGTAAAGATTGAAGG
>JBGCFE010000214.1:0-2791 GCA_045106775.1 Halioglobus sp. | reverse complement strand
ACCTTCACAATCATGCGACAAATATTTGTATTGAAGTTGGACGGCAAAATACACCATCACATAACAGACCAAGTTTTTCTGAATTGGAAGATAGTCTCAAAGCCGTAAAGCAGGCGTCATAATGAACAGGTCGTTTAGGTTTAAAATATTGCTTTGTGCGGTCTTTTTTGCCGGTGCAGCCTACGGTCAGTCGAATCCATTAAGTATTGCAGCTCCTGGATCTCGATCTGAAAGTGCGACGGGAGTTTCCTTGCTGCCTTTAGCTAGATTTGATGATAATCGAGAAACCGCAGGATCAGCGCTACCAGATTGGATTCAATACAATCATGGAGAAAATACCCCTCCTTTATCGCAAAGCGGCAAAAAGCTTACACTTGAAGAACTTAGTACAAATGTGGGCCTGTCCCTAGGGCTACGCTTAAACTTAGCTTCGGATATTACTCGCGGCGACTTGGTGCCTGCATTGAACGACTTCAATAATTTGGCACTTAGCGGCCCGGTGCAAACGAGGGCTTTTGGGCATGACCTTCACGACGACTCGAGCAAACAAGATAAACCGCGGCCGACTTCCGGATTGTCCATCAACACATGTAGATCCGTTCCACAGTATCTTCAAGATTTTATTGGAGAGCCGCTCAGCGTTGGTGACTTAAGCAATCAGCGTGGTTCGCTATACGACGAGTTTGATGAAGTTGACACAACTGCGGTGCTAAACTACTCAGCCAGCCTCATTCGTTTGGGCTTTGGGCAAGAAGCCAACTATGTTCTGCAAGAAATCAAGGAACCGGATCAAGAAGTAGTGATGCTTAGAGATATAGCCATAATAGTGGACAGCGATGATCCAATCGAAAGCCAAGTTCTTTTGGGCCAAGAACACTGTGACTCGGCTATAGCACTTTGGTCGTTTCTTACAAAAAATGATCAAAAAGAAACAGTGAATGTGAATTCCAAGGCTGTTTTGCAAGCACTCACGGACCTATCTGACCCACTTAGGAATTTTATCTCTTTCAAAGTAGCTAATCGATTTCAGAAGTATGGATTGACTAATGAAGAGCAGTTAGCTTTAAGAATAGGAAGCCGATCAGATTCTATATCATCTGAATTCCAGCATCAAGCCGCACTTATATCACATGATGACACAGTTGGTATTCAAAATGCTATTATGCGCATTGAGCAGTCTATGCGTACGAATGGTAGAAATGACATTGACCTCCTGATCGATTATGTCGAATTGAAGTTTAAAGCCAGAGATAGTATTGATGACTTTTACGTTGAGTTGATTGAGTCGTTTATTTCGCAATATGAATCAAACACGGACGAGGCTTTGCTCCAACGTGCTCGTGCATTGACCTATATGCTCACATCTAGAAGCAGGCTTGGTCTTTTAGCCAGCCAAGAGATCCAAGAAGACCATCAGTTATTCGCACCCACAATTAACGACATTTTATCCTATGCCTTAGAACAGTTGAGCGATGTTGATTTTGTAGCTTCGATTTTGGCTGTAAATTCAAGCCAACTTTCAAAGCTAGAATCTGAAACAGCATTCAAATCCGGAGAACGTCTAATTGGTATTGGTTTCAACCGGGAGTTTTTGGACCTATTCAAAACAGAATCAGTCGGAAACATGACCACCGTCCAATTTGATCAATTGAGGGCCAGAGCACACATGAATCTGCGTGAGTACCAAAAAACCTTGCAGATTTCTGAAGGTAATGAGGCCGAAAATCTGAAAAATCTTCACCTAGAAGCTTTGGTAGGGCTAGGTCAGGCGAGCCAAGTCGCTCGATATGTGTCCGAAAATGAAATTGAAGAGGTCGGTGAAATGGCTTCTTGGCTGCTCATAGACCAGCCCAATATCCCTTTGATGACCAACGGCGATATGGAAATCGCCTACAGTGTAGCTGAACCGATATCAAATCCTTTGGCTGCCGACCAAGCCTCACAAGCCCTCCAAGCCATTCAGAACAATTCAAATTTCATGAATAATATCAGAATCTTACTGGCTACAGAGAACTGACCCTAGGACGCATGACGTCGAGCAACATGTGGCCCTGTGCTAATAAATTGCGAGAGAGGGCCGCGCCATGGGAACCCGTGCCCTCAAGGCAAGTGGTCACTCAGGATATGGGTCAGGCCATCAAGCAACGGTAGCACCCTCATAGCCAGGGTCGTTGTCGGCGGCTCCGTTACTTTTCTCTATTTTCTGAAGTGGGCGATAAGCGATGCGTCGGCCCCACCTTCGTGACGGGTTTCTAATTTGCGAGTCCGTTTCCAAGCGTAGATTTGGAAAGGAGAGGGCGTTGGTAGGACATAAACTCCATACACAGAGTCGCGGATACTCCCCCAACCTGCGGCGGGCGTCGTCCAGGCTGTCGAACATCTCCTCGTTCAGCAACTCATCGCGTAGGCTGCCGTTGAATGACTCAATGAAGGCGTTCTGCTGCGACTTGACCTTTTAGAACGTCCCTTGGCTGAGACCGTGCTTGCGGCGCACATCCGCAGTCGGAATCCCTGCTTCCTGCTCTTTGATCATCCCCCCTTATCGGGATCATGCTGCGCATAACCCTGCCGGGCAGTGGGTAATCTGGGCTTCGCTCATTCGGCTCTTTCGCGTCTGTTTGCTCCTTCGAAAGGTTGAGCAAACTCTACATCAAACTGAGGGAAGTTTCGGGGGGCAGATCACTTTGGCAAACTCAAAGAAAATAGGGTTATTGCCGTGCGGTCGTGCAAAACAGAACAGTGCTTCGCCGCAACTCTCATTCAAATCAGATGAACGCCCACAGCTCCTAGG
>JBGCFE010000213.1:0-7131 GCA_045106775.1 Halioglobus sp. | reverse complement strand
GTTTATTCAAGTGGCGGTGTTGGGCCGTGGCAATTTCTCTGCCAGTGAAGTGAACGAATTGGTGCTTGAGGCCGAAACCGAAATCCTCAAAATTCCGGGCATCCGTTTTTTGAATGCAGCCACTAATCTTCCGGGCGTGAGTTCGATGGACATGGGCACAACCTCAGATCGCATTGGCGCAATTTTTGTGGAGCTGCACCCAGAGTCCAAGCGAACCATTGGCGGCAACGAGGTGATGCGCCAGATTCGCGAGCGCACCGCTCACTTGGCTGGAATACAAGTGGAAGTGCGGCCGTTGGAAAAAGGCCCACCCGTGGGTAAGCCGATTCAGATTGAGCTGACCTCCCGTGACCGCACATTGCTGGAGCCCGCCATGGCCCGCATTCGCGCCTACATGGATACGCTGCCCGAGTTAGTGGATATCGACGACACAGCAACCCTGCCTTCGATTGAGTGGCGCATTGAAGTGGATCGCACACAGGCTGCGCTTTACGGCGCCGATGTGTCTTCAGCCGGCTTGGCCGTGCAGCTGGTGACTAGCGGCGTGAAGGTGGCTGAGTATCGGCCCGACGACGCCGACGACTCTGTGGATATCCGTGTGCGTTATCCACAGAGCGAGCGCGGCGTGAAAGCCATTGAAGCGCTACGTGTGAGCACCAACGAAGGTATGGTGCCGCTGAGCAATTTTGTCAGCATTGAGCCTGCGCCCGGCGTCGACTTATTGAAGCGTATTGATGGTCTGCCAGTAGAGCTAATCAGAGCCGGTGTGCAAAACGGTGTGATGGCTGATGCTATGGTGCGCGAAATAGAAAGCTGGCTACAGCAGCAAACCTTCGACCCTGCGGTGACCGTGCGCTTTAGAGGCGCCAATGAAGAACAGGCTGAGTCTATGGCCTTCGTGTCGGCTGCGTTCACTCTGGCCCTGGCGCTCATGTTTATCTTGCTGGTAACACAGTTCAACAACTTCTATCAGAGCTCGCTGATTTTGGTCGCGGTGGTGATGTCTACGGCCGGTGTTCTGCTGGGGCTTTTGCTGTTGAGCAACCCCTTCAGTGCGCTGTTAACCGGGGTAGGCGTGCTCGCACTGGCGGGTATTGTGGTGAACAACAACATTATTCTGATTGATACCTTTAATCATGTGCGCAGGCAGTACCCGACCATGCCCGTTCGAGAGGTGATTGTTAGGGCTACCTCACAACGCCTGCGGCCGGTGTTGCTAACCACAGTGACCACGGTGTGCGGGCTGTTGCCCCTGGCCTGCGGTTTCTCAGTTGACCTGCCATCGCGCACCATTACGCCCGAGGGGGAGATGGCGATGTTCTGGGCACCTTTATCGCAGGCGATTGTCTTTGGCCTGTCGTTCGCAACGGTGCTTACGCTGTTTGCTACACCTGCCATGTTGGCGCTACCGGTGTCTGTAACAGAGCGCTTCCCCCGCCTAAAACGGCGCGCAGCTAAAACGCAGGCCGCCCCCGCTAGTTAAGCCCACTAAACCTGCTGGTATTCATCGGTGAAAATTGCCGCCGTTCAGTGCATTATTACGTCTGGTGATTGTTAGCTGGGAATAAAAATGACAAACAAGCTGCAGGTGGCTAAGCCACTGGTGATTCTTCATGGCGACGAGATGGCACAGGTCGCTTTCGAGCATATTCTTGAGCAGTTTGTGACTAGCAAATTGGATATCGACCTCGTTGAGGTGGATTTAAGCGCCGAAAACCGCGTGGTAACCAATGGGCAGGCGGTGCTCGATGCCATCGCAGCTCTGAAAGAGCATGGGGTAGGGGTGAAGAATGCGGGCATGACGGTAAATCGCTCGCAGCTAGACGATCTGCTAGCCAAGTACCCCGACATTGATGAATCTGCCCTGGACAAGCTTGCTACTAAATCTCCCAATGGCGCCATCCGCAAAGGGATAGGCGGCAATATCACCCGCGAAGACATTCAGTTTCGTAACTTAAAGGTTAAGCACCCTGATTGGGTGGGCCGCGACATCGACGTAATGACGATGGACAACGGTGGCATTAAGCATAGCCACAGTGAGCTTTCTGCACGCACCGGTATTCTCAAACTACTGTTTGTGGGTAGCTCGGGTGAACCTGTTGAGCTGCACCGCAGGCGTTTGAACCGAGGTGACCCGTGGTTGCTGGCCACCAACAGCATTGCCGATGTAGAAGCCTGGGCGCATCGTTTTTTTCAGCGCGCGTTGGATGAAAAGCGCGATGTGTATCTTGGCCTAAAAGACACCGTTATTCCCGGCTACGACGGCGTGATGCGCGCGGCGATAGAAGCTATCTACGATTCAGAGTACCGCAAACGCATTGAAGCGGCTGGCCTCAAATATTACTACGAACTGATTGACGCTCAGGCAGCGCGCATTGTGGCTAACCCGCCTGAAAGAGCTTTGTGGGGCGTGCCTGATAACACCACGGGCCGAAAGTTGTTCAAACTTGTGCGCCACCTTAAAAAATACGGCATTGCCGATCGCAAAAGCCATGTTTCTCTGTCGCGCATGAGCGCCGGGGGCGGTGATCAATACGGCAGCTTTAACATGCCCGTGGCAGAGTCGGGTATTCTAAAAGTGGTTGTTGATGGGGAAGAAAAACACGCGCGCGACGTAGACAAGAATGACCCGCTTTTGTTGATGTCTAACGACAAGCAATCTATTACTGACTGGGTGCACCAAGTGTTTCGTGATGCGTCCACCAAAGACAAAGAAGTGTATTTTGGGTTGAAACGCGAGTACATGGAGTACGACGAAGTGTTTTCTACCGCGATCACCGATGTGCGCTATTCGTTGGCGCAGTCGGGCACGCAGCCTCCGTCCTTTATGATTATGCGGCCTTCGAGCCAGCTAAAGAAGATGATCACTGATCCGCCGCGCAACGCGCTCTACCCGGCGCAAAACCTCGATGGTGATATATTTTCAGACATCTCAGCGGCGTTGGGCGGCAGTTTGGCTACGGCCAGCTCGATTATTGAGAGCAAAGAGGGTGCCATGTTGTATGAAGCACCGCACGGTACCGCGCATGATTTGTACCTCATGTATGTGGAGAGTGAGGGTAAAAAGGCATTGTTCAATTCTTCTGCGCTGCTCTACGCATTAGGCAATGCGTTGGAAACGCTGGCGCAACGCGAAGACAACGAAGCCTTGCTGGCCTACGCCACGGGGCTCAAAAGCGCCCTGATAGAAACCGTTGCGCAGGGCAAAATCACCGCTGATATTCGCGGTAAAACAACCGACCCTGATGCAGAAGAAATTTTGGATATGCGCGGTTTTCTAGATGCTGTTGAAGCCAATATGGTTGCGTAGGCACGCCAATGCTCATGCCTGACGCCCAACACGTGATGTTTGATGTTGATGGCACGCTTACGCAGTCTTATGCGCTCGATTCCCAGTGTTACATCAGGGCGGTTGAAAGCGTTACCGGTATCAAGATCAGCGATGATTGGGCGAGGTATCAGCATGTTACCGATGCTGGCATTCTCAACGAAACGATGGCTGAGCATGGGGGCGACTGCTCGCCACAGGTTCACGAACAGGTGAAAGCTGCGTTTTTAGCCAATCTCAACGCGGAAGTTGCGAAAACGTCGGTGCAAGCCGTACCCGGCGCGCCGGCATTTTTGGATTATCTGTATTCACAGCCGAACGTTAGTGTTTCGTTTGCAACCGGCGGGTGGCGCGAGAGTGCATTTTTGAAGCTTGAAAGTGCCGGTGTTCCTTTTCAGCGTGAGGCCTTTGCGTCTTCAGATGATCATTACTCACGAACTGAGATCATGAAAATTGCCGCCAGGCGCGCTGGCTTAGCACCGGGCATGCGTTGTACTTACTTTGGCGATGGGCTCTGGGACGCGCAAGCGAGCAGGGCACTTGGCTATGCGTTTGTGCGCGTGGGTGGCACGAAAAACACACTGCAGCCGCATGAAGTACACATAAACGATTATGAGCCACTTAGTGCTGCTTCGGCTTGCTTGTGAGTCGATAATAAAATGTGCAATCGATCAACTACCCGCTGCAGGGTGAATGCCCGTTCTGATTGTGGCCTCACTAGAAAAAGTAGATACTAGCGCAGGCAAACGTTAGTGCACTTAGCGTTGTTCGCCGCCCCCACAATTCTTAGGATGCACTCATCGACAACACCATTGCAAAAGAGCAGCAGAACCAGCATCTGAGTGACAGCGCCCAGGTGGGCAACACGCTGTATGCGATTCGCTCGGAGTTGCTGGACCAGCTGTTAGTGCTGTACGCCGTTTTCGGCCTACTGGTATTTCTTGTTGCTTATCAGCTGGTCACCGGCTATGGCTGGACACCGTTTGCGGTTATTCAGGCAAGTATCTCTATTGTATTGATCGTGTTGGCGGTATTCCGCCGGCGCCTCAGCGTGGCATTTAGGGGCCACGCACTGGCCATTTGTTTTACTACGCTGGGTATTAACTCGCTGATTACGACGGGCTTGGGTGGCCGTGGCACGTTGCTTTTGATTATGGCTTGCCTCATAGCCTGTTTCGCACTGAGTCGGTTGCAGGGTTTGGTTAGCGCAACGCTGGGTGTTGCAGTACTGGGCATCATTGGTTACTCGCAGGCCAATGGATACAGCATCAGTCCAACCACAGCCGACATTGAGCTGCTGAACCAAGCGAACTGGGTCAATACGGCGGTTTTTTACGCGTTTGTGGCAGCATCGTTACTCATTATGCTCAGCCGGTTTCAGCAGCATACAAAAACGCTGCTTGAGTCGCAGCAGCACAACGCGATTCGTTTGGCCAACGCAAGGCAAGAGGCAGAGCGCGCCAACGCTGCTAAAACCGAATTTTTGTCCCGTATGAGCCACGAGCTGCGTACGCCGCTCAATGCGATATTGGGCTTCACTGAACTGATGCAACTTGAAAAGCGTTATGAGAGTGACAACCGGCTAGACAGTATTCGCGTTGCTGGCGAACACCTGCTTGTGCTGATTAATGAAGTGCTGGATTTAATGGGGATAGAAGAGGGCCACCTCACCCTTGTCAACGAGAGGGTAGATTTAGAGCCCATTTTTGAAGAGTGTAATTTGCTGAACTCTGCGCGGGCCGAAAGCAAGAACATAACGTTAGAAAGCAGTGTTGTTGATGGCCCGATACACCTAAGTGGCGACCCACTGCGCATAAAACAAGTATTACTCAATCTCATTTCTAATGGTGTGAAATACAATAAGCCGGGCGGCTCGGTAATGCTTGGCGCGCGTAAGCTTGATGCTGAGTGGGCAGAGATAACCATTGCCGATACCGGTATTGGCATTGCTGCGGAAGATTTTGAAAATTTGTTCGAGCCCTTTGCACGCTTTGGCAGTATGAAAACCGATGTAGATGGCACGGGCGTAGGCCTAACCATATCGCGACAATTGGTAGAGTTAATGGGTGGCCAGTTAGATTTTGAGAGTGAGCTGGGCGTAGGCACCACCTTCACGTTTAAGTTACCGCTTGCGGCCTAGCCCACCACGCTACGCCAATCGATGGCGGCTAATTGCATTAGAGATCGCTATACCAAAAGTAAACAGAGGCAAGTGTGTTGAGTAGGGCTTGCTTGAAGCTTGCCCAGAGGCCGAGCTCGTCGTTACCCGGCGGCCGGTAGTTTACGCCCAAGGCATCGAGCCGCTCCAGGTGTGCTGTAAGCCTGTTTTGAAAGCTTGCGTAGTCGCGCTGCTCACGGGGGCTCCATACCACTTCGGCCAATGCACTCGTGCGCGGGTAGGCCATGTATTCAACGTGCTCGGGGGTTTTCATAAACTCTGTCCAGATTTGCCCCTGCGCGCCCAGAATGCGTTTGCGAATATCCGGTGCAAGCGCTGCGGGCGCTGGCTCGAAGGCGTAAACATCGCGCAGCGGAAGATAAGAGCCAATCGCCAGCGGCTCGTTTTCTCGGGGAGCCTGATAGTAATCAAAGTATGTCCAGCGGGTGGGCGCCATCACCACATCGTGCCCGGCCTCGGCGGCACTTAAGCCGCGCTTCATGCCGCGCCAGCTCATTACCGTGGCGTTGCTGCTCAGGCCGCCCTGCATAATTTCATCCCAGCCCACCAGTCTGCGCCCGTTGGCGGTGAGAAATTCATCCATCTGGCGTATCAGCCAGCTCTGTAGTTCCTGCGCGTCGGCAAGCCCTAGCTCTTTGAAGCGCTGCTGCGCGTAGGGGCTTTCTTCCCACTGGTCTTTGGGCGCCTCGTCACCACCTATGTGTATGTACTGCGAGGGGAACAGCGCCATTACTTCGGTAAGCACATTGCGGTAAAACGTGAGCGTTTCTTCAGAGGGCTTAATGGTGTTTTTGCTGATGCCCCAATCGGTGCGCACCGGTAACTGCTTGCCGGTGTTACCCAGCTCTGGGTAGGCGGCAATAGCGGCCTGCGCGTGGCCGGGGAATTCGATTTCCGGCACGATGGTAATGTGGCGGGCAGCGGCGTAGGCAACCACCTCTTTCACTTCTTGCTGCGTGTAAAAGCCGCCGTAGGGTGTGCCATCGAACACTTTGTCTTCTTCATCGGCAAACAGCGTGTTGCCCACCACGGTTTCAGCGCGTATCGAGCCTACTTCGGTAAGCTTGGGGTACTGCTTGATTTCAATGCGCCAGCCCTGATCTTCTGTGATGTGCCAATGAAACGAATTCATTTTGTGCATGGCCAGCAGATCAATGTATTTTTTGACGAAAGCCACGGGCATAAAATGCCTGCCTACATCCAAATGCATGCCGCGCCAGGTAAAGCGGGGTGCGTCTTCTATGTTGATGGCCGGCAGTAGCCACGTTTGCGCAGTAAGCGTTGTGCTGTAAATCTGCGAGGGCAGTAGCTGGCGTAGTGTTTGCAGCGCGTAGTGCACGCCGGCGTTGGTGGCTGCGGTAATGGCAATGCCGCTGGTATCGATGCGCAGGGTGTAACCTTCGTTTGGCAATGAGGGGTCGTGCAGTAAACGCAGATCGCCATCACTGGGTTGCTCCGCAAACGCAAAACCGGTCGCGGGGCCTAGCAGCAAGCGTACCGTGGCAACGGAGTCTTGCAGTTGCGGTGCTGTGCTAATAGCGGTGCTGGCGCTTAGCGCATAGGAACCCTCAATTGCTTGCATGGCGCGGGGCAGGGGAACCAGGTTTACCGCGGTGCTTGCCTG
>JBGCFE010000212.1:0-3469 GCA_045106775.1 Halioglobus sp. | reverse complement strand
CCCCCAACCCCTAAGCAAAAAGTTGAGCCTGTCCCAGTTGTTAAACCCAAGCCTGTGGTTAAGCCCAAGCCCGTCGACAAGCTAAAGCAAGCCAAAGAGGCTGCTGCTGCCGCCGGACTACTGGCTTTCAAAGACGATTTGCAGGCGATGCGCGACACCGTGGATGTCGATACCCTAAATCAAACCCAAACGCGCCGCGGCCAGGCGACTGCGCAGGAGCTGCAACGCAGCATCATTGCCAGCGATACCCCTTCTAAAAGCGGCGGCATCAAGACGGCAGCGCTAAGCACTGATACGGGAGGTCGCGCATTATCAGGGCGTGAGACAACCGCCGTTAAAAGTCAGTTGGCGGGGAATGGCAAAGGCCGCGCGGCGGGCAACAGCGATTCCAGCGGCGGGTCGCAGGTGTTGGGTGGCCGCAGCGACGAGGCCATTCGGCGCGTGATGGATGGCCAGAAGGGTGCCATATTTGCAATCTACAATCGCGCATTGCGCAGTGATCCATTGTTAGAAGGCAAAGTTGTCTTTGAAATGGTTATTGAGCCCAATGGTAGTGTCAGCGCGCTGAGCTTGATTACCAGTGAGCTGGCGGACGATGCGCTTACGCAAAAAATCTTAGCCAGGATTAAGCTGATCCCCTTTGGCGCTGCGAACGTGAAATCGACCCGCGTTAATTACTCGTTTGATTTCTTGCCGTATCGATAACCGCGTAGGTGATATTCCATCGGCGAATGTCATCTCATAACCAGCAGGACTGTGTGATTTGTAACGCACTAACGGGGTGAACTTATAGGGCGCCCAGTCTACAGTAAGAGAGTAGCAATTTCGTACAACGGCATACTCATCGAAAGGTGAGGACGCAAAGTCAACGGTCTAAGGGGTTAACGCCCTATGACGGCAGGATTACCGGAATAGAAGTATGAATAAATTATTAGCATCTTTAGCGCTCTGCGCGCTAGCGTCGCATGCCCAAGCGGGCTCAGACAATCAATCCTTTATGCAATGTGGCGTAAAGCTCGGTGGAACCGAAGTGGTGTATACCGGTCAGCCAGCCTCTAAACGTGAAGAACGAAAACAGGTTACCTATCGCACAGGGCTTATTGGGTCTGATGCCAGTGGCATTAGCGAAGTAGCACGCGCGAAGGCTCGGCAGGTAGAGAAACGCCTGCCGATGACCGTTACCGTTGCGCAGTTTGGGTGTTCTTGGTAGAAACGCTTTGAGACACAGCTTCCGACGAAGCGCCCGTTACACTTTCGGGCGTGTCGCCAACGAAGCGCAATGTTACGAATCCAAAGAACATTTCATGCATGGTTTGTAAGCCAAACCTCACCGGCCTTGTTGGGTCGGGGTTATAGGGGTTCTGCGCTGAGTTATCCATTGCACCCCGGGTGACCAGTCGCGTTCCAGCGGGTAGCAGCAGCGGCTCTTCCAACTGGTAACTAAACTGCCAGTTAAACTCGTACTTAGGCACTGACAGTAAAAGCTCCTCTGTGCCGTCTGGGTACACCGCGCTGTACGTCATGTAACGTCCACGAAAATGCATATGCGGCATCATGCCGTACAGATACGCATCTTGCTCAATCAGCATATTGCCTTCGAGCGTGTGTTCTTTGGCATGAGGTGGAATCAGGAAACGCCGCTGACCTGCTACGCCACCCGACATGACGTAAGCGGGAGGCTCATCGTACAGGTACAGCCCAATGCGCGTGGCATCCACCGTTTCTTTGCCCGACGTTGTGTAGTGCATTTGCAGTAGAAAATTTGACCCTTTCCGAATTAGCCGGCCGCTGTTGTCGCGAAAGATATCAGGCTGACGTCCTGGCGCAAAACCACCAATGCTGTCATCGCGCCCCGATTCGTTCTGTCTGGCTCGTGCGCTTTTGTCGGCGGGGCTTTGTAAATAAGTAATGACGTGGTGCAGTACTTTTCTGTCGCCCGGTGCAAATTCTATAGCGCGAATCCAGACATCCCGGTCAAGGTTTAACTCGACAGGAATGTATCGATAGTCCAATACGCCGGTTGCGGGAATAGTTTGCGGTGGTACCTCGTACACCAGATCTGGCTCACCAAGGGTGAAGGGTGATGGGTCGAATTCGAGCGCGGGTAGGGGATCTGTCTCGTCTGGCGCCATTGGAGCGCCGGCATCAATCCAATGGACTAGTGTCTGTAGTTCCTGCGGTGTGACCACAACGCCGTCGATTATCGGTTTGCTGGCATGTGCGTCGAACTGGCCCGGAGGCATCCGTCGCGTCATCAGTACTTCTTTCATCATGCGAGACCAGCCCTGCACCATCGCGTGATTGGTCATTGCCCAGGGGCCTATGCCGCCCTCGTGATGGCAGCTCACGCAGTGCTTCTCAAGAATGGGCGCCACATCTTTACTGTAGGACACTGGATTCTTTGCGTGCGCGTCTTTGGCAGGATAGCTAATCAGGCAGCCCGGTGCCTCGGGTGTGTTGGCGGCCACTGGTCTGCCGTCGACAACCGCGGTCAGCGCATCACGCAAGTAATGATTGTTGGCTTTTGGCTTCTGCGTTTCGTAGCCAAGGCGATCGTCTACCGGGCCGCGATAGAGAACTTCACGGCTTTTGGGATCGATGATGAACACCTCTGCTGTGCGATCAACACCCAGCGACTGGGCAACTAACTGAGCCTCGTCCAACAGTACGGGAAAGGAGTAGCCAAATTCGTTTGCTTCTTTTGCGATGCTGTCGCGGTTGTCTTGCGGTTGGGGGTTGAGCATCAGGAAGGTGACATCCTGATCTTTGAATTCCTCGCCTATCGCTTTCAAAGTATGCGAGCCGTTGCGCACAATCGGGCAACCATTGCCCTGCACAAACAGTACGACGGCTTTTTGGTCGCTGTACCAGCTCAGTTGATGAGACCTTCCTGTATGATCCAGAAGGGTAAAGTCACCAATGCGCGCGTTGCTCCCGCTCGCATTAATACTGACGCCCGCAGACAGTAGCGTGGCAAATACTAACGCCAGCACTCGGGGAAATGCAGCCAGATAATCCGTGAGCTTATGGCGATAAGCAGTGCGGTGGGTGCGCGGCATAGAGTGCTCCTGAAGCAATTGCTTCGTTCGATTGTGCGTCTATGGTATAAGAAGCCGCACTGATAAGTAAGGCACGCTCATGCAGACGCTGGTTAATTTTCTGTTAAGTTATCGCCACGCACTGGCGATATTGACACTGCTGCTAGGCGGATTCATTGCCTATGGCTCCCACAAGACAGAAATCGATAGCAGTTACGACTCGATTCTTACGCAGGACGACCCTTACCGGGCAGAGGTAGCCTCGGTACATCCCGCCTTTCCGCCCAGTCCTTCCGTGCTATTCACCTTTCTCGCGCCCGATGGCGACATTTTCAATTTTGAAGCCCTGCGGGCAATGCAGGAACTCACCGATCGTTACACGGAAATAGATTCAGCTGTGGCAGCAGGCACGCTGCTAAACCGGCGCATGA
>JBGCFE010000211.1:0-7925 GCA_045106775.1 Halioglobus sp. | reverse complement strand
GCAGCGCGGCAAAAAGCGCTGGCACTGCTCCTCGGTGCCAAAGCGAGTGAAGTAGGGCCCAACCAAACGGCTATGCAGTGTGTTATACCAATCCCCCGCCCTCGCGTAGGCGGTTTCTTCCATTATGATCTGCTCAAAGCGGAAGTCGCCATCGCCCATACCGCCATACTTTTCGTCTGGCCAAACCATTAGAAAGCCCTGCTCACCGGCTTTGCGAAATGCTTCGCGATCCACAATTCCTGCCTCACGCCATTCTTCCATATGTGGCACAATCTCAGTCGCCAGAAACTTGCGGTAGGCATCACGGAACATCTGTTGCTCTTCGGTAAATTCTCGTTGCAGCATGTCACTCTCTCTTCAGCAGTGTTAATGGTGGCGCATAAGTGGTGGCGCAATTTAAACGGCCAACAGTATGGTGAGGGCCAGTAGGGCCAACAATGACCCCTACAGACAAATTAATTGACTCAAAAGTACAACCAGAACACGGCTTGAAAATGCCCAGAATGGACTAGGAAATGGATCAAATTGACCCCAGTAGTTGGGCGGTAATGCACCTGGCAATGATCCTGCTGATTACCTGTGTGCAAATGGTGATTGTTTACGCACTGAGTGATTCGAGCAACCCAACCCCTGGATTGGGCCTGTATACGGTGTACTTCATGGCGGCGCTTCTGGGCTGGTTGGCGTTTACGCTACAGCAGGCGGCCGATATCCCGATGGCCATTGATGTGCCCTCGGTGGCGGCCATACTCAACAGCTACATACTCTTCATTGCTGCCGGCGCTCGCGCCGAAAGAACCGCCGGTAGAGTACTCATGGGAATCATTTGCCTGGCGGCCTGCCTCTCTGTCTTTTTTGTATCACCCAGCGACATGTTTGCTGTTCAAAGTTCAACTGCCGCTTTTTTCTTTCTCGGCGTGGGCGTGCTGTGCTTTCTAAGGGGCCGTGAAAAGCGCAACACAGGAGATTTTATTGGGGTGGCCGCTGGCTTGACCATGGTGATTGGCATTCCCATCGTATTATACCAAGCGCTCGTTATCGGTGACGTTGCGACAGCGCGTGCCCTGGGCACCGGCATCCACAGTATCGCCTTTGTAATGATCAGCATGGGCTTTCTCGCCAGTGTATTGCTTGAGTATCAGCAACATCTGTCGCACGTTGCGACGCAAGACCCACTCACCCGCCTGCTCAACCGGCGCGGCCTGGAGAGCGCGCTGCATGTTACTTTTGCCCAATCTGCACGGCAGCAGCTATTAACCTCGGCGATCATGGTCGATATCGACCGCTTGAAGGAAATCAACGACAACTTCGGACAGGACATCGGCGACCAGGTGATTCGCCAGGTCGCACAGTATTTGCAGCGCATAAGCCGCAGCAGCGATGTGTTGGCAAGAACCGGCGGCAATGAGTACTTGATGATACTGCCCGATACGGCGCTTGAAGATGCGCGCGGCCTTGCCGAGCGCATTCGCACGGGCATTACGGCACAGCCGATTGTCGCCAACCAACAGCATCTGGCTATCACCATCAGCCTGGGCGTCGCCGCGGTTCAGGGCGGCGTTGATCTGGATAAGCTGTCCAGTGAGGCCAATCGCGCGTTGCGCCAGGCCAAACACGGCGGCAGCAACCGCGTTGCATCGGTAGAGAATAAACCTATCCACATGCGCACCACGGCGAGTGAGGTCTAGCGTTTCGATGCGCGACCAGTCGATTTCAGTGTATTTCGCCCGCAGTGTGTTGCACCACACGGTGGAAAA
Source organism: Halioglobus sp. (assembly GCA_045106775.1). Classification (GTDB taxonomy): domain Bacteria; phylum Pseudomonadota; class Gammaproteobacteria; order Pseudomonadales; family Halieaceae; genus Marimicrobium. Next base: position 6,168 of record JBGCFE010000211.1, on the reverse strand, counting down.
AGGCATAGATCCGATAAGCCTGCTGCGCAAAAGCCGCATTTCGCCCCGCCTACTGCTCGAAGACAATGCGCGTATCTCTATTGAGCGTTTTGCCGACCTGCAGGTTGATACCATGTTGGCGATGGACGATGAAGCCCTCGGCTACGGCAGTCGCCGCATGCCCGTGGGTTGCTGGTCGATGATGTGCCACGCAGTGATCAGCAGTGAAACACTGGGGCAGGCTTTGTCGCGTTACTGCCGCTTTTTTGCGCTACTGGACTTCGATCACTCGCCGATACTGGAGGAGCAAGACGATACGGCACGCATCGTTGTGTCAGGTCAGGAGAACGGACTGCCTGCTGCACCCTTTCTCACCGAGACGATGCTGTTTAATGCCCATCGGTTTGCCAGCTGGCTAGTGCAGGAACATCTACCGATTAATGTAGCGAGGCTTGATTATCCGCCACAAACGCAAACACGAGATTATCGACACATGTTTCTCGCCAACCCCGTTGAGTTTGAGCATGATGAGGCGTCACTGGTGTTTTCGCGCTCTCTGCTGGACAAGAGAGTTACGCAGAACGAAGCGTCTCTGCGCCACTTTCTGCGCCACCCCGTTTTAATGCTATTAACGCAGGGTTACTCCAACGACAGCTGGACATCTCAGGTGCGCTCTATCGTGCGCCGGCAACTCAATGACATACCCGAACTGGGCGGTGTCGCGCAGACTTTAGAAGTACACCCACAAACACTGCGCAGGCGGCTCTCTGCGGAGGGCACCACTTTCAAAGACATTAAAAATCAGGTGCGTAGAGACACTGCACTGCACTTTTTAGGCAAACAGGGTCTAAGCATTGAAGAAATTGCACACCGCGCCGGCTTCTCAGAGTCCAGCGCCTTTATTCGTGCTTTCAAGGGCTGGACAGGGGTTACCCCGTACACCTATCGAAAAGGCTTGTAAGCACCCACGGACACTTACACAGACCCGCACACAGAAACAGCCGTTAGGACAATGACTTGAACACGCTTTTTGCCAACAAATGGATTCGCTACACCGGCATCGCCTACCTGGTTTATCTGGGTATCGCACTGCTTATCATCACCCCGCTGCTCAACTTTCTCCCGCATAAATTCCTGCAGGACAACTATGATCGTGAGCTTGCAACGAAGTTTGTCTGGCTCAACCCCTTTGCGCTAAGCCTGGATGTACATGAGGGACAACTCTATGAACCCTCTGAGCCCACCACCACAGAACCGTTTGTCGCCTTCAAAACGTTGTCGGTCAATGTGTCGCTAGCGAGCATCTGGCGCGAAGGTATTGTGTTCGACCATCTGCGTTTACATGAGCTGGCGGCCCATGCTCAGCGTTTTCCAAAAGGCGTGTTTAACTTTTCTGATTTCTTGGCTGGCTCGGCCGAGGGCGAAACTGTAAAAGCGGCAGAGAACACTGCCAACTCCTCAGAAGAAGGCGGACTAATCGGCGTCACTGTTAACAACCTTGATCTCCAAGCGGCAGTCATCAAAGTAACGGATCACGATCGGGCACAGCCTTTTTCGACGCAATGGCAAGACTTGAAAATTAACGCGGTAGACTTCTCAACCGTGTTACGCGAAGGCAAACCGTACCGTATTGAACTGGCGGATGAAGCCGGTGGCACCCTGTTATGGGAAGGCAGTATTTCGGTAGCGCAGGCCAATAGCGAGGGCGCTCTGACACTCACTGACATTAGGCTCGCGCCGTTCTGGCGCTTTGCCGAGCCTTGGGTACAGTTTGAGTTGCAGCAAGGCAAGTTCAATGCCGCAGGCAACTATCGCGTACAGTGGAGTGACGACGTTCACTTTCAAGTCAACAATGGCGCCGCCTCTGTGGATGCCCTGAGCATTACCCCAAAATCAGACGCAGCCCTACCCGATACGGCGCTCGAGCTTACATCCATATCGCTGAAAGGCTTGGCGGTAGACAGCACCAAAACGCATGCAGCGCTCGATCAGATCGTTGTGGATGGCCTGGCTATTGATGGGTTTAGCGAAGGCTCCGCGGTTAGTTTGCAAACTTTGTTAACACCGCAGCTCGGCGATCAACCCGCAGAGAGTGAGCCAGAATCCGCAGATTCAGCATCACCGTGGACAGCCAGCCTGGCCAGTTTTGAAATTCAGCGCTCGCAGGTTCGCTGGCGATCAGAATTTACCAACCCACCCCGTTTGGACATCACCGACATCAATGCACAGATAGACAATGTGCAATGGCCGCTTGCCGGTGAAACAGCGCTTGCCCTGGGCCTATTGCTTAACGGTAGCGGCACCTTCAATGCAGAGGGCGAAATGGCACTAGCGACGGGCACCGGTGACGTACGCTACAAAGCTGGCGCGGTACAACTACCTTGGTTCGATCCTGCATTGCCAGACGAGTTTCGGGCCCTCTTAACCGGTGGCGAAGCGTCGGCAAGCGGCTCGGTTTCACTGGCTGATTTTGCCCCTCAAACAGCCGGTGTTGATGCCGCCATCAATCAGTTTGGTATGCGTCAGAATGACGCTGACCAGCAGTTCACGGGGTGGGATACGCTGCAGCTGGAGGCACTGAACCTCGATTTCACCAAGAAATCTGTGCGGCTAACGGCGCTCACGCTAGACGCGTTACAGGCGCGTGTCCACATTGCCAAAGACGGCACGCTCAATACGTCTAACCTGTGGGTGGCTACTGCCGAGGAAGCGGGCGACACGATCGATGAACCCACCGCCGCTAAAAATACTGACGAAGACACTCACGAAGACACTCACGAAGACAATGGCGCTGCGGCCAGCCCTGATGAAGAAACGCCATGGCAGATAGAAATCCCAAAAATTGCCTTAAAAAACGCCGCCATCGACTTCCAGGACGATTCGCTGCCGATCGAATTTCGCACGTTAATAGGCAACATGAGTGGCTTTATTGAGGGCCTTAACAGCACTGGGGGCAACGCGGCGAAGGTCGACATCAAAGGGTCCGTGGATGGCTACGCACCCGTGTCACTGGCCGGCACGCTCAACCCGCTGCAGAACCCGCCCGCGCTTGATCTCAAACTGACCTTTGACGGCGTCGATCTGGCGCGCGTTACGCCCTACTCTGGCACGTATGCTGGCTACGCGATTGATCGCGGGCTCTTGGATCTTGACCTTGCTTACACGCTGCAAGACAACAAACTGCAGGGTAAGAACAGCGCTATCATCGATCAGCTGAAGCTGGGCGAAGGTGTCAACAGCGACAAGGCCATCGACATCCCACTGAAGCTTGGTATATCACTACTGACCAATGCCAACGGGGTTATCGATATGAAAATTCCGGTCAGCGGTTCGTTGGACGACCCATCATTCAAACTCAGTAGCGTTATCGTTTCCGCCTTTGTCAATTTGATCACCAAAGCAGTTACCGCACCCTTCTCGCTGCTGGCAAACCTGGTAAGCAGCGATGAAGATATGCAGTACGTGCCATTTGCTCCGGGTGATTCAGTACTACCGCCCAAAAGCGGTGAGACGCTACTGAAGCTTACCGAGGCCTTGAGCCAGCGGCCCGGCCTGGCGCTAGCGATCGTTGGCCGGGTGCACCCCACAGAAGATCGCATTGCGCTGCAAAACAAAGCCCTCAACGCTGCGCTGTTGTCGCAGGGCCTGACACAAACCAGCATAGAGACACGCGATGCCGCTTGGCTTGCCGCTATCACCGCGCACAGTTCAGCCGATACAGACGCGCCTGAGCCACCCAGCACGCAAGAGATGCTATCAACGGCGCTAGAGAGCTTTCCCATTGACGACAGCGCGCTGCTGGCACTGGCGGAAGCGCGGGCAACGGCGGTGAAAACGTTTCTGTTAAATGATGCTGCGCTGGACCCCGCGCGGGCAGTGATAGAAAAAGCCGCCCTGGAAGATCAAAGCCGGGATTTCAACGGTGCAGAGCTACTGATCGAAAACTAGCGCGTCTCGAACATGCCCAGCTGCTGCGGCACCGGCAGCAGCTCGCCCTCGCAGGCGCGGCAATAGTACTGCCCGGCACCTCTCAAAATACGATTATGCCGCGTGCTAGACACATCATGGGTGCGACATCCGCACCAGTAGGGGTGGGTTTTTTGTTTACGCTGCGGCACACCCTCCAAGTCGAGATCGAAGGTAACACCGGGGTCAGCATCGAAATGCGCCATTACCCGCTGCCAGCGGGGGCCATGTGGCTTACCGGTGCGGCCCGCATACACCTCATGCGTAATATAGTGCGCAACCTCGTGGGGCACCGTATCGCGCAGATTCACTTCGAAGTACTTGGCAAATATCCACGGGTTGTAGCGAATCCAGCGCTCTTGCCCCAGCATCTTGTACATGCCCGCTGTTTGCCCCTTGAGATCAAACAGAATGGGGATTCGATCAAACGACCGCTTATACACGCGCTCTGCTTCGCACAGATAGTGCTCAGTTTGCGCAAGCACTTGCGCCTGCTGCTCGGCATTAATGGGTTCTAACAACGTTCTTTGCGCTCCGCAGTGCCAGGTACCAGTTCTGGCCCCAGCATACCTGTGCACACAGCGCTCCTCAAATGTCCGGCCCAATGCCCAGCCTGAGGTCGCTAGAATCAAGACACCAAGATCCCCTCAAACACTTCAGATTAGGTGTCAGTTCCGGTACATTTATTTGTTCGGCGCCGTCATTGTTAGTCAACTGGCCAACACACAGACTTTCGCACGGCCTTTTTCGACCCTTGATGAGCATTCGAGGCACCTTCACTCCAACCAGAACAGGCATGACTCCCTACCCCATGAGCACTCAAGATCTCGATATCCAAGCATTGGAAGCCTACCTAACCGAACATGTCCCTGGCTTCACCGGGCCCGTTTCTGCTGAAAAATTTCCCGGCGGACAATCCAATCCAACCTTCAAAATCTCGGCCGGCGGCACAGACTACGTGCTGCGGCGCAAGCCACCGGGTGAGTTGCTCAAATCAGCGCATGCGGTTGACCGCGAGTTCCGCGTTATCACCGCGCTCAATGGTACCGAGGTGCCCGTACCCAAAACCTATGTGCTGTGCGAAGACGAAGGCATTATTGGCTCCATGTTTTACCTGATGGAGTACAAGGAAGGGCGCATTCTATGGGATCCACTGCTGCCTGAAGCAGCCGACAACGCAGAGCGCAGTGCCATTTACGATGGCATGAACAAAACCATGGCAGCCCTACACAACGTCGACGTGGACGCAGTGGGCCTGAGCGACTACGGGAAACCCGGCAACTATTTTGAGCGGCAATTGGGCCGCTGGAGCAAGCAATACCGCGCCTCCGAAACCGAGACCATCGATGACATGGAGTTTCTCATTCCATGGCTAGAGAAAAACATGCCTGAAGACGACGGCACGGTAAGCCTTGTTCACGGTGATTATCGTTTAGACAACATGATGTTCGACCCCAAAGACCCTGAGGTTATTGCCCTGTTGGATTGGGAGCTTTCTACACTGGGCCACCCACTGGCAGATTTGGCGAACCAGTGTATGGCATGGATGTTACCGCGCGATGGCCGCATCATGGGCTTGGCGGGTGTGAATCGCGCCGACTACGGCATCCCCACCGATGAAGAGTACATTGCCAAATACTGCGAGCGCACAGGCAGGGACAGTATCGAGAACTGGAACTTCTACCTGGTGTTTTCGTTTTTCCGCCTCGCCGCCATCATGCAAGGTATTGTGAAGCGCGCACAGATTGGCACGGCATCAAGCACAGAAGCACATTCGTCCACCGAGGGCGTGCGCGGGCTGGCTATGCTTGGGCGCATGCTCGCCGAGTAATTTCGCAGCATCAAGAACAACAGATAAATACCCACTACCTCTAATTAACACGCAATAACTACTCTCAAGGAGAAAACGATGAGTGATGAAGTACTAGTTGATATCGCCGACGGCATTATGACCGTCACGCTGAACCGGCCAAAAGCCAAGAATGCGGCGAACCGCGCATTGGCATTGGGCGTATCTGCTGCCATGGACGAATTGGACGCTAACGATGACGTGCAGGTGGCGATCCTCACTGGCGCAGGCGGTACTTTCTGTTCAGGCATGGATCTCAAAGCGTTTGTGACAGGCGAGCTGCCCTCCATTGAAGGCCGCGGCTTTTGTGGCTTGTCTGAATACACGCCTCGTAAGCCTCTGATTGCAGCGGTTGAAGGTTACGCGCTGGCCGG
>JBGCFE010000210.1:0-3463 GCA_045106775.1 Halioglobus sp. | reverse complement strand
GGCCGAGGCTGATAGAGAAAGCGCTAAGGATTGGGGTGGCCGACGGGTCTTGAACCCGCCACCTCCGGAGTCACAATCCGGTGCTCTACCTGATGAGCTACGGCCACCATCATGAGGTTCTGAAAATGCGGGTTGAGCAACTTTGATTTGAAAAAAGTTGGTCGGGGTAGAGAGATTCGAACTCCCGACATCCTGCTCCCAAAGCAGGCGCGCTACCAGACTGCGCTATACCCCGATGTTTCTTAATGATGCAAAGGCCTTACCTTGTGCCAACACATGCGAACGCGTGTATGTTAGCGAGGTATTGTCTTTACGCCAAGCCCCTGATTTCAGGAGGGCGCATAATACTCAGCAGACCTTTGAGCGTCAACGGCAAAAAGCCATGTTCTGCCTAACTTGAACCATCTTGTGATTCACTTAGAAAGAACGCCGTGTGACAATGCCGCCCCTAATTACGCGGGTAATCGAAAAGAGGATCACTTGAATGTCTGCATTGGTATTAGATGGGAAGGCGCTAGCGGCACAAAGCGAAGCGGAGCTGCTGGGTAGAGTCGAAAAGCTCAAGGCGCTTTCGGGCGGTAAAACGCCGATTTTGGCCACCATTTTGGTCGGAGACGACCCTGCCTCTGCTACGTACGTGAAGATGAAGGGCAACGCGTGCAGGCGCGTGGGCATGGATTCCATGGCGGTTGAAATGCCCTCCTCTACCTCTACTGACGAATTGTTAGCGAAAATCGGCGAGCTGAATGAAAACCCCGATGTGCACGGCATTTTGCTACAGCACCCGGTGCCAGAGCAGATCGATGAGCGCGCGTGCTTCGATGCTATTGCGCTACACAAAGACGTAGACGGCGTGACCTGCCTCGGTTTTGGCCGCATGGCGATGGGTGAAGACGCCTATGGCTGCGCCACCCCGCAGGGCATCATGCGCATTTTGGCGCATTACCAGATAGAGATTGAAGGCAAGCATGCCGTCGTTGTCGGCCGCAGCCCCATTCTGGGCAAACCCATGGCCATGATGCTGCTAGAGAAAAACGCGACTGTCACCATCTGCCACTCCCGAACACAGAACCTGCCCGCGCTGGTAGCGCAGGCAGATATTCTGGTAGGCGCAGTAGGCAAACCGGAATTCATTAAGGCTGATTGGGTAAAAGACGGCGCTGTCGTGGTGGACGCCGGCTATCACCCGGGCGGTGTTGGCGATATTGAGCTATCACCGCTGATCGAAAAGGCTTCTGCCTACACGCCGGTGCCCGGCGGTGTAGGCCCTATGACGATCAATACGCTGATTCAGCAGAGCGTGGAATCGGGCGAAAAAAGCATCGGCTGACTCGCCGCTCTAACTGCGCTTCCAGGAGGTGCCCGCTGCGGCATCTTCGAGCACCACACCCTGATCTAACAATTCCTGCCGAATCTCATCGGCGCGGGCATAGTCCTTGGCCAGTTTGGCCTCCTGCCGTGCGACAATCGCCGCCTCAATATCCTCGGCGCTTATCGCGTCAGCCCCGCCACCAGCCTGCAACCAGGCCTCTGGGTCTTGCTCAAGAATACCCAGCAGGTTGCCGGCTGCCAGAATACGGCCCTTCAACGCGGGCTTGTCAGCGGCATCTGCTTTGTTCAGCTGCTTGGCCAGCGCATGCACCTCGGCAATGGCGATGGGCGTATTCAAATCATCGTTGAGTGCCTTATAGAAGGGCTCGTCAGCCAACGACACCTCCACTTCCACCGGCACCCCCTCCACCTGGCGCAATGTGCCATACAGGTTGTCCAGCGTGCTCTGCGCCTGATCGAGTAAGTCGGTGGAAAAATTCAGGGGCGAACGGTAATGGGCACTTAACAGCGCAAACCGCAGCACTTCGCCACGGTAGCTCTCAAGCAAATCTCGCACAGTGCGAAAGTTGCCCAAAGATTTAGACATCTTTTCGCCATCAATATCCAAATACGCGTTATGCATCCAGTAGTTCACGTAATCGCCGCCGTGCGCACAACGGCTTTGGGCGATTTCATTTTCATGATGCGGAAAAATTAAATCGCGGCCACCGCCGTGAATATCGATGGTGTCACCCAGATGGGCGCGAATCATCGCGGAGCACTCCAGGTGCCAACCTGGCCTGCCTCTTCCCCAGGGGCTGTCCCAACCGGGATCTTCATCGGCGGCAGGCTTCCACAAAACGAAATCACCGGGGTGGCGTTTGTAATCAGCCACCTCTACACGGGCACCGGCGAGCATGTCTTCCAGAGAGCGCCCGGAAAGCTTGCCGTAATCTTCCATGGACTCTACAGCAAACAGCACATGGCCCTGAGACTCATACGCATGCTCTTTTTCAAGCAGTGTTTGCGTGAGCGCTATCATCGCATCGATATTGTCAGTGGCACGGGGCTCCAGGCTTGGTGGCAGCGCATTTAGCTGTGCCATGTCTTCCTGAAACTTGCTCGTGAACTCTTCCGTGACTTCACCAATACTGCGATTCGTTTCGGCCGCGGCTACGATAATTTTATCGTCGACATCCGTAATATTGCGGGCATAAACCACGTCGTCGTAATGGGTTTGCAGCAAACGAAACAAGGTATCAAACACCACCACGGGCCTAGCATTACCGATATGAACGAGGTTGTAGACCGTGGGGCCACATACATACATCGACACACGGTCTTGCACCAGCGGAACAAAAGCTTCTTTCTCGCGCTTAAGCGTGTTGTATAACTGCAATGCCATGGCTAACTTTTTCCTTCGTTCCAGGTATCACGCAGACCAATGGTTCTATTGAATACGGGCTGCTCCTGCGTATGTTCGTGCCGATCCGCCACAAAGTAACCTTCGCGCTCAAACTGAAAAACATCCTCAGGCTGCGCTTGTACCAACGAAGGTTCAATCCAGGCGCCCTGCACAATAGTGAGTGAGCCTGGGTTGATATGCTGGAGGAAATCTTCCTCGCCACGATCAGGCGCTTCATGATTGAACAGGCGATCATACAGCCTGACCGTCGCCTGCTTACCTTCTGTGGCGCTCACCCATTGGATAACGCCTTTGGGTTTTACACCGTCTTCTGGGTCGCTGCCACAGGTATTGGGAATCACGCGCGCATGCACCGCTGTGATTTCACCGGCGTCATCACGCTCTACAGCGTCAGCCTCAATCACGTAGGCATTGCGCAGGCGTACGCGCTTACCCAGAACCAAACGCTTAAACTTTTTGTTGGCTTCCTCACGAAAATCTTCTGCATCAATGTACAGATCACGCGTAAAGGGCAGCGTTCGCGCTGGCAGATCGTCTCGCGAAGGATGACCCGGCGCCTGCAGTTGTTCCAGCTCATCTTCAGGATAATTTGTTAACACCACTTTTAGGGGGTTCAGCACACACATACCGCGAGGCGCGTTTTCGTTCAGATACTCGCGAATCGCAAACTCAAGCATGGCAACATCGACCACCCCGTCGCCTCTGGTGGTGCCAATCATTTCGCAG
>JBGCFE010000021.1:0-2678 GCA_045106775.1 Halioglobus sp. | reverse complement strand
TGGGTATCGTGTTGGTGGCAATGTTGGGCATTGGCGTCGCCGAGCACACGGGCTTCATCAATGCCGCACTAAGAGCCATGCTGCAATTCACTGGCCGGCGGTTGCTCACACCCATGGTGATCACCGTGGGTATCGTAAGCCCTGTGGCGGCAGACGCGGGTTACGTGATGGTTATCCCGCTAGGTGGCGTTATCTTTCATGCGGCGGGCAGGCATCCCCTCGCCGGTATTGCGGCTGCTTTTGCGGGCGTGTCCGGTGGGTTTTCCGCCAACTTCATACCCTCCGCTGTCGACCCAATGCTTCAGGGTATTTCCCAATCTGGAGCGCAGATTCTTGATGCCTCCATCACCCTTAACCCGCTGAACAATTATTTTTTTACTGCTGCATCCTCCTTCCTGATCATTAGTCTCGGCTGGCTAATCACCGACCGCTATGTCGAGCCCCGCCTGCAGAGCCAACCGCTGGACGAGAATATTGACGAAAGCCGGCTCCACGCTTTGACGCCTCAGGAGTCACAAGGGTTACGTGTTGCCTTATGGGCGACAGTGGCCGCAGTGTTGCTGCTGGCCGCAACGCTGCTGCCCGAGGATTCGGCGTGGCGCGGCGCTACAGGTTCGCTGACAGAAACAGGTGCACCGTTGATGGGCGCCATCGTGCCGCTGATTTTCTTCCTGTTTCTACTGCCGGCTGTTGCCTATGGCCTTCGCGCAGGCACGGTTAAGAACAGCAAAGACATCATAGATGGCATGACACGCAGCATGGAGACCATGGCGTATTACCTTGTCATCATGTTTTTCATTGCCCAGTTCATCTATGCGTTTGGCGAATCCAAAATTGGTGTACTCATGGCACTGCAAGGTGCGCAGCTACTCCAGAGCCTGGGGCTGCCTTCTGCACTCACCATCCTGGGCATCATTGGCATTACAGCGCTGCTGAATCTCTTCGTCGGCTCTGCCTCGGCAAAGTGGGCGCTGCTCGCGCCCATTTTTGTACCGATGTTAATGGAGTTAGGCATATCGCCGGACCTCACACAGGCCGCTTACCGTATCGGCGATTCTTCCACAAACATCATCACACCACTCATGCCCTACTTTCCTCTGGTAGTCGTTTACTGCCAGCGCTATATCGCGAAGACCGGCATAGGCACACTAACGGCATTGATGCTGCCCTACTCCGTCGTCTTCATCGTGGCCTGGACGCTCTTCCTACTGCTTTATTGGACACTGGGCATTCCACTGGGCGTGCAGTCCAGCTACACGTACGGCTGAAGGAACCAAGAATGGTTGATACCGTCGCAATCCCGCTTGTGGATATGGCCGGCCCAGAACAAGAAACAAGCAAGGCTCTGGCCGCCGCCTGCACTGATTGGGGTTTCTTTCAGGTCACCAACCACGATGTTTCAGCCGAGCTACTCCAATCGGCACTTACTGTAAGCAGCGCTTTTTTCAACCAACCTTCAGAGAATAAGCAAACTCTGTCGCGAACCAAAGAAAACCCCTGGGGATACTACGATCGAGAACTCACCAAAAACCTGCGCGACCGCAAAGAGATTTTTGATGTTGGCCATGTAGGCTCCGTTCTCTGGCCAAACACTCAGCCGCACTTTGAAACCGTTACACGCGCATTCAGCGCCGCGGTGCACACACTAAGCGTACGGCTGAGCGTGCTAATAGCACAGGCGTTAGAGCTCTCAATGCAGCCCGTCTTGACCTTGGGTGCTGACCACACCAGCTTCACCCGGCTAAACTATTATCCTGTAGAAGATGCGCTGGCGCACTCTGCAACACCACCTGCAGGGCCTTTTGGCATTAGTCACCACACCGATGCCGGCATACTTACAGTACTGCTGCAAGATGCGGTGAGTGGTCTACAGATGCAACATCAGGGTGAATGGATTGACGTACCGCCGCAGCCGAATACGCTGACTATTAATCTTGGTGACATGTTTCAGGTGTGGGCGAACGATCGCGTAACAGCGCCGCTGCATCGCGTGCTGGAAAGTAAAACCAAAGAACGCTTTAGCATTGCTTACTTTTTGAATCCGGGCGCAAAGAGCGTTATCGCGCCACTGCTAGAATCTGGCGCTCAAGAACAGGCACGCTATAACGCATTTCGTTGGGCGCAATTTAGAGACAAGCGCGCGCTGGGTGATTATGGCGACTACGGCGAGGAGATACAGATCAGCCACTATCAACGCAAGCGCTGATCAGGCCGCGCCCTGACACGCCAAACTCCGAGCAGTATTTACTCCCACTGGAAATGCGCCTCTGGGCGACTCGGCCAGCTAAGTTGCCAGTACCCTACAGGGGCGTATACACTTTAGTGATTGTCGGGACGATGAGTTAGGACCAACGACGCACTCGCCGTCGGCTTTGCCTGCAACCCACAACCCGACACCGCGATAGAATTTCTTCGATACACAGGCACAGTTTTTGAATCCAATCAATTTGCTTTCGCAATTCGCACTGCCGTTACTAATGGCCGTACTGGCCTACTTGGCCCCTTCTTTCAGCTTCGCCGATGGAGCGCCAGTGCAGGTAGCACCGGTTGAAAAACGCAGTATGCAGCCCACGCTCCAACTGACTGGGAGCATTACCTCTAAACAGTCGGCGCGCCTTTCCGCCGCCACTGCCGGCCTGGTAACCGAAGTCGCTGTCGACGCTGGCACTGCCGTCAAA
>JBGCFE010000209.1:0-17123 GCA_045106775.1 Halioglobus sp. | reverse complement strand
GTAGAAATTAACGGTTCATCCTGTAGTGCACTGACGACAACCAGCGCTGGCACGGCCGTGGCGACAATGAGTAGTAAAAACAGCGTTACCAGCACGAATCGCATTTCTTTATACTCATGGCCCCTGAACCTGTGTGTATTGTACTCTGCTAAGGCGAGGATTCTAAAGCGCTGGTCTTAGATAACTGTGCAGAGAACCGTGCAGAGAACCGTGCAGAGAACGATTTGTTGAACATTAATGGAAAGATCAATGCCCTTTGCTGATTATCAACTTTACGAGCCGGGTGAGCTGGGTGTCGATGCTGAGCTTGTTGAGAAACTGCACGCGCGAATGCTGCATGCGCTTGAGAGCGGGCCGCTTCCTTCACTGCAATACGCGTTAGCGCGTAACGGCAAGTTGATTGCCGCGCGCACTTTGGGTGATGTATCACAGTGTGATGTAACACAGGGTGTGCCAGCACTGGGCCCGCGTTACAACATTTTCTCATGCACTAAACCGCTGGTAGCTGCCGCCATCTGGCAGCTGCTCGGCGAGGGCCAGCTTAATCTTGAACAGCCTGTGGCGCACTACCTGCCGGAATTTGCAGACAACGGAAAGGGCGCGGTCACCGTTGAGCACGTGTTGTGCCACACTGGCGGTTTTCCTAATGCACCCATGAATGATCCGCAGTGGTTTCGTTCTGCAACGCGGCGCGAACAGATGCGTCAGTGGCATCTAGATTGGGAGCCCGGCACGCGGTGCGTGTATCACGCCTTATCGGCGCATTGGGTACTGGCAGAGCTGATAGAAGCGGTGAAGGGTGTGGGCTTTACGCACTATATTCAAGACAACATTGTTAAGCCGCTAGGGCTGAGTGCTTTGCGCCTGGGCGTGCCAGAGCATGAGCAGAGTGATATCGCACCACTGCAAACCGTGGGTGAACCGCCCACGCCAAAAGAGATAGAAAAGGTCTTTGGCCGAGCAATGGAGTGGCCGGCCTTCGATGATGCGTCTGCGCTCATGTTTGAGCGCTCTGAGGTGCGTGCGCTGGGTATACCCGGCGGCGGCGCCATTTCAAATGCGGCTGATGTCGCGCTGTTTTATCAGGCCATGATGCACAACGCGCAGGCGCTTTGGAATGAGCGTGTGCTGGCAGATGCGGTGGGCACTGTGCGGGTTGATTTCGAAGATCCTATGACGGGTGCGCCAGCGAACAGAGGTTTAGGTGTGGTGATTGCGGGAAGCGGAAAGCACTTGCCCTACCGCGGAATGGGGCAGCACGTTGGCCCTCGCGCCTTTGGTCATCAGGGCATAGGGGGGCAGGCCGCCTGGGGTGACCCTGATAGTGGCTTGTCGTTCTGTATTTTAACCAATGGCATGGATGCCAACCCGCTGCGCAGTGCGCGGCTGTGTGCCGCGGCCAACAATCGCGCAGGGGCATGTGTGCCGCGGTCTTAAGTTTGGGCCAGCGTTTATTCCAAAGCGATTAGTCGATCTATTCCATCGCACCGATAACGCCGTTTTCTAACATTGCAGCGATCTCTTGCTCGCTGTAACCCGCTTCGGCGAGAACTTCGCGTGTGTGCTCGCCCAGCCGGGGTGGGTGCTTGTAGAGTGCTGCCGGTGTTTCTGATAAGTGGCCGGGGTAGCGCACGTAGCGCATGGTGCCGGCATCGGGGTGCTGTGCATCGAATACAGTGCGATTGTGTTTTGCCTGCGGGTCTTCTTGAAACTCGCGAACTGTTTTCACGGGGCCAAACGGCACGCCGGCACTGTCGAGGCGCTTCAGTAGTTCTTCGGTCGTAAAACGTTTCATCACTTCACTAATAGCGTCCAGCCAGGGGCGAAAGTTGTTCACTCGCTCACCCATGTTGCGCATGCCTTCGCGCTCCATCAGTTCGGTGCATTCGAGCACCTCGCATAAGCCGTTGAAGTGGTTGTCTTGTAGGGCCATGCCAACCACATACCCATCCTCGGTCTCAAAAGTACGTAGTACAGCCAGCGGTGCAGGGGGTGGCATCTCGTTGGGCATGAACGTGTCGGTAGCTAGCATGTCGGGGAGTGAGTTAGTTGCCCAGGCATCGATCATCGGAACGTCCACGCGCTGCCCTTTGCCAGTGCCGCCGGGCCGGTCACGCGCATAGAGCGCGGCTATTGCTACACCTGCAGCTGTTGTTGCCGTGGTTTTATCAACAATGGCTGATTGAATTAGTTGCGGCTTGCCGCCGAAAGGCTGGCCCTGAATGTGCATCATGCCCACTAAGCCCTGCGCCAATGGGTCGTAGGCAGGTTTGTGCGCATAAGGGCCCGTTGGGCCAAAGCCAGTAATAGAAACAAAAATCAATTTCGGGTTAATCGATTTTAGATCTTCATAGCCTATACCCAGGCGATCAGGTACGCCGCCGCGAAAGTTCTCTACGAGCATGTCGGCTTCTGCCGCCAGTTTTTTGACCACAGCAATGCCTTCATCGCTTTTCAAATCGACAGATATCGAGCGTTTATTGCGGTTCATTTGTGAGAAGAAGCCGGTAAGCCCAGCAGCCTGTGGCGGCACTAGCCAGCGTGAGACTTCACCATGCGTAGGCTCTATTTTGATAACGTCTGCGCCCAAATCCCCCAGCTGTTGGCTACATAAAGGGCCAGTGATCATCGAGGTGATATCGATCACTTTAATGCCTGCGAGCGGGCCCTGTGCCGCTTCAGAGAGTTTTATGTCCATTGGGTAACGCCTATAGAGTCATCGTGTGAGAGCACTTGATTCTACACACCCTCTCAGGGTTGATCGACAAAAATAGGTGACGACCAGGCGCGTTCATTGACGGGTGCTAGGCAGGCGTCGCTGGCATCCAAGCGGTAATCTCCAAAGCAGGGCTGGGTAGCGACGACTATGCCTTCACTGTCGTAGGTTGCTCTCAAATTGTCACCGTTGATTGCAGGTGTTGGCACTTGCAAGGCGCGCACGTAGTACAGAGAATCGCGGCCTGATTGTTGGTACGAAGCGTCTTCGAACTGCACGATGCAACCGTCTGGGTCAGGCGTGCATTCAAGGCGAAGCCAGGGGTCTTCAATCAGCTTCTCGATGGGTTCACCCGCATAGCGCTGTGGGCGAATGCGGATGACTTCAATGGCCTCGATAATTTCGCGCTCATCGCCTGGGTTGTAGCACTCGCCGGCACAGAGATAATTGAGGCGGTCTTGTGACAAGCCGCCAACGGCGTCTGCCGGGCAGCCTGGCTTTTGTTTCAGTGCGCCCATGGCCCGCACTTCAAACTGAGGATTTTCTTGAAGCGTCAGCGCGGAGCCCATAGGCGCAATCGCGCCCGGTGCATTAAGTAAGTCAAACCACAGCAACATGCGCGGCCCTGAGGTGCCATACACTTCTTTTCGCTGCATGGCGTCCCAGATGTCGCCGCGTGCGCGTGAGGTGGCGTGCACGGCCATAATGCCGCCGGGGTAGAAGAAGCTTTGCATACGCTCCATGTCGGGAATAGGCGTGGTGACTTCTACTGCCTGAGGCATTTGCGGATCACGCATTTCGCCCGCCATGCGCGATGCGATGCTGCCGAAGAAATCGCTGCGCACCCCTGTGGCCATTGTCATCTTGCGGCGCTCGTATTGCTTGTAGCCAGTGCCAGGGCGCGAGGTGTGATCATCGGTGGCGGCAATGAAGCCGAACTTGAAGCGTAGCGGCTTGCCGTGTTTGTCCAGCTCATCGAAGTTGCTCAACGCCATTGCATACTGCGAGCTTTCGTCGTACACCTGATTAAACGCGGGTTTAAAACAGTCTGGGCACTGGCCACACTGCGCCCAATCAGCAGAGGTGCTATCGGGGAATACGCCAATGTAGCGATTGCCGGCTTCCACTGTGTATTGTCTGGCCAGCTTGATCCTCGCTTCGCAAATCTCTGGTTCAAGACCGTCGCAGCGCGAACGCATAATCTCGCCAGCCTGCCAGCAGCAGGGCGTAAAGCCGTTGTGCGGCGCTGGGCAGCTCAGCGAACCGTCAGGCAGTACGTCGGCCTGCCTGTAGGGCCGCCACTCTTCGCTGTTGCCGTGGCCGGACATTACTTCTAGCAAAGGCTGTTGGCGATCGTTGTGGTAACGTTTTGCCAGCGCTTTATCCCAGCTGGCGGTGGGCGGGCTGTACGCGCCCCAGGTGTTGCCATGGGGTATGACCATGTGGTCAAGGCCCCATTCGTCGAGTTTGCGATACAGCACATCAGGCGTGGGTGCATTTTCATGACAATCGGTGGGGAGCTCGCGCGCGTTCACATCCGTTGGGCAGCCGGGTACTTCCGCTATGTCGTCCAACATTCGCAATAGATTGGCATAGGGCTTCCAGTTCAACGGATCAATGAAACGCCCTGAGCCACTTTGTCGGGACAGTGCAAATACACCCAAGTCATCGGGCGTTATGCGGGCGCTGATAGGGCGGGTGGGGAGCTCGTCCTCTTCTGTGCCGGGGAAGATGACGTTCCTGTGACCAAAGTGTGCGTTGGCATCGTTGGACATCTGTGTCCATTCCCATCCGGCAAAGGCTACGAGGTCGGGGTTGCCTGGGTCTGAACTAGCGCTACAGGCGCGCACAGTGTCTTTTGTTGCTTGCCAGTGTTTGGGTGTTAGGCCTTCGGCGTGGTCGTTGTAGCTAAAGAAATCCAACTTGCCGCAGTAGCGCGCAAAATCGCAGGCATCTGCGATTGTGTGCAGGCCCTGTTGGCCCATCATTGGAAGCTCTAGCGTAAAAGCGTCTACGGAATACGTGCTGTGCACGTGTAAATCGCCGAATAGAATTTTCTTTTCAGTGTTGTTGCTTGCCTGTGTTCTCAGCGCAGAGGGCTGTCTTGTGGCATCACGGCTGTCTACTGCCTGCTTGTTAAGGCGCTGCCGGTAATGGTGCCGGTGGGGTGTGGGTCGCCGCCGCAGCCGGCTAATGCGGCGACTGTAGTGACTGTAGCGACTGTAGCGACACGAGTGACTGTAGCTATGCTAAAAGCGAGACTCGACCGCATCGCCGAGTAAAAACTGCGGTAAATACTCATGCAACCTTACTCAAGACTTTTTGCAGGCCGACCGGGAAAAGCCGTTTCATCCAATCCATCACAAATGCATCTTTACCGCAGCGAATGCGTAGCTTCTTTTTCTCGATCGCTTTCACAATATCGTTCGCCACGTCTTCAGCAGTAACGCCGATCTTGTGCGCGAGTTCGTAGTTGCGTTGCGCCGCGACTTCGTCGTCTGAGTTTTTGAGTGTTGCCTGAATCATATCCGTCTTGATGGCGCCGGGGTGTACCGAGGTGACACCAATGTTCAGTTTTTCCATCTCTGCCCACATCGCTTCACTGAGGAGTTTTACCGCCCCCTTGGTCGCGCAGTAAGAGGTCTGCCCGGGTAATCCGGCAAAGGCGCTCATGCTCGACATGTTAACGATATGCGCATCACCGGAGGCTTGGAGCGCGTCAAGGAAATAGTGGCAGCCATAGAGCACCCCCCACCAGTTGATGCCGACGATGGTTTCCCAATCTTCCATGGTGTGTGTTGCAAACGATTTTTGATACGTGATACCGGCGTTGTTGATGAGGAGATTGACCTTACCATGCTCGGCCAACACTGCCTCGGGTAGAGCGGCCATCTGCGCTTTGTCGGTGATATCGACCACATGGGTGCTCAGCGTGATGCCACGTGAACGCAGTGAACTTGCCGTTTTCTCCAGCGCGGTTTCACTGATGTCGACCAGTGCAAGATGGCAACCTCTGCCGGCCAGTACGGTGGCCAATGCGCTGCCAACGCCGCCTCCTGCGCCAGTGATAACCGCTACCTTGTTAACAAAGTCTTTCATTGTTTGAGTCCGCTGAGATGTTCGAAAATGGAATTAGCGCTTGTGATTCAGTGCGTTGTTAGTCTGCTTTTGGCCTGCGCGTGGGAGTGATTCTGCCCAACATTTTATTCACCGTAAACTTGGCGAGCTGTATCGTTACCGCTGCTTTTGGGGTGAGGTCTGCCAATGTGAATTCGTGTACGGTTTGACTTGGGTTTGCGCCCTTTACCAGACGTTCCAAGCCTTCGAAGTAGGGCTTGGTGAGCGGATTCCATTGGATAACTTCCAGAATGAGGTTCGTCTGCGGGTTTTCTACATAGGACATACGCGCAAGGCCATCCATCCCGGCATCCACAACGGCATCAAACCCGTTGTCCAGAGACCAGTGATACGCGGTTGGAAAATCGGTTACGCACACCGCGTAGTGGTGTACTCCGGTTACTTGGCGATCTATGGCCTCTTTGTACAGCGAAGGCGTGTCGCCGATCAATTCTATAAGCTCTAATTGCATATCGCCCACATAGGCGAACGCAATGTTGACCCGTGCTGGTAGCGCTTTCTCGCCGCGATAAAAGGCGTTACTCAAGGGTAGTTGATTGCGCGCGACTAAAAACGGGCCAACGCCGTGCTCCCGATTCCAGCGCTCCATTGCTGCGTCAATGTCAGGAACAATGTAGGCGATTTGTTTGGGAGCGCCAAAAATGGCGGGGATTTCGGGTAGATTGCTGAAATCTTCGATGCTCACGCGGCTGTCTCCTCATTCAAAGGGCAGTACACCCCGCCAGGGGCTTCGATCAGGCTCGCGCAGCGGTTGCAGTGTATGCAGCCGTTTTGGTAATTCCGATCAGCCATCGCGTTGTTAACGAAGGCTGGGTCTTTAATCAACGGGCGGCCCAACTGCACAAAATCAAATCCTTCGCGCATGACGTTTTCTACGCTGTCTAAGTCGGTGCAGCCGCCGATGTAGATCATCTGGCAATTCACGCGATCGCGTACCCGTTTGGCGTCTTCCAGAAAGTACAGCTCTTCATAGGGATATTTGCGAAAGAGCTTTGGCCCAATCAGCTTCAGGCCAAGTTTCATGATTGGATTGGTCTCCACTTCGATTAGGCCTTTATCAAGCGTATCTCCTCGAAAGTACACCATGGGGTTGAAACTGCTGGTGCCGCCGCTGCAAATCAGTGCGTCGATGCCGGCATTGTCCAGCATGGAGGCAACCTCTATTGCTTCCTCAATTTGCAGGCCGCCTTTTACGCCATCAGTGAGCCCGATTTTGCCAAGAATGGGGAAGTCTTCACCCACGGCCCGGCGTACCGCGTCCAGTACTCGCAAGGGTAACCGCATGCGATTTTGTAAATTGCCGCCATACTCATCCGTCCGGCGATTGGTTTTTGGGCTGATGAATTGGCTAATGCCATAGCCGTGGCTGAAATGAATTTCGGCGGCATCGAAGCCGGTTTGTTTCATCATCAGTGCCGCGTCGTAATAGGTTTGCACCAGATTATCGATGTCGGTGATGCTCATTGCGCCATAAAACGGCATTCCGGAGGGCGCGCCGAGCATGTTGAAGCCGAAAGAAGGGCCCAATGGGCGCTTAAGGCGCTGCATCTTCCGATTTTTGGAGAAGTTACCGCAATGCGTCATCTGACCCGAGATTTTCACATCGGGCGCTGCTTCTTTTAGCTGCGTATTCATGTGCGTGAGCTTGTCGCGGATCGCTTCGTGTATCCACATCATCTGGTCATTGATTCGACCGTCGGCCTCTGTCGTGCAGTAGCCGATAGTGGTCATCGCCGTGCCGCCCAGCACCACTGCTTTATGGAAATTCAGCAGTAGCTCTCCGGGAATGCCGTCCGGCGTTTTACCCTCATAGGTCGCGGCCTTGAGAATACGGTTTTTCAGTGGCAGTTTTCCCAGCGTTGCGGGGCTAAAAGCTCGATCTAGTAGTTCGCTCATAAGGTTAGGCCTTGGGTGTATACCAAATGGGTGAGCTCCATGCTCGCTCTTGAATGACCTTGGGCATGCTGCCATCGCTGCACGATGCTGGGCGCTTTTCTTCCGGTAGAGAGTTGCACTGCCAGGTCGTGTAGCGGCAGCTGGGGTTTTCAACGGCGCGTAGGTAATACACGGCGCGTTGCTGTTCATCAAACTGAGGGTCTTCCCACACGCTGCACAGTTGTTCGAAGCCGGTGCCAGTTTGTGCACAGCTGTTGGTGTCTACACTCGCTCCATTGTTCGCATCGCCGGCCACGTCGAAAATTTTCTGGTGGTGTTCACCCTCGTCGTCATACCAACCTTTGACAATTTGCAGGCGCTGTAGCGGTGTCCCTGGCACAGTTGCAGTGCCCGGATCGGCGGCGGCACTGGCAATAAATACCGGTGCACCTTCGCCCGTGGGTAAGTCGCCACCCATTGCAACGCCCTTGGCGTAGGCTTTCGCTACCAGGGCAGGGTCATCACACAAATTCTTCGCATAACCGCGGCCGCCAAAAAAGCGGGGTGTAATACGTGGCCCACTGGTGCCAAACACTTCTTTACGGCGAATACTGTCGAAGATGGCGTCACGGGTATTTTCGGGTGACCAAACGCCAATCAGGCCACCGGGGTTATTGCTGGCGTTGCCGGGAATTTTTGCTTCGTAGGTAACGCGCCGTTCGGTGGTGCCGTCTCCCCAGCCCAGGTGACCGGGATAGTTTTTTTCTTCAACGCCGCCGCCGGTGCCGTTGTGGGTGTCAGTCGCCGCGCTAATGCCAAACTTGAAGGGGTTGATACCGATGCGCGCTTCTTCTTTCATCCCTTCAATTAGCGCATAGCGGACATAACTGTTGCGGCTCATGCAGTTGGGCCCTTTGTGCGGAACATAGTCTGCAAATGGGCCGTCGTAGCAGGCGTCTACGTCCGTTGTACCTGCCACTTGTGAAAACGCCAAGTTCTCAAACTTCTCGAAGTCACACAGTTCGTCTTCACCGCCCAGAACGCCGGGCACGCCATTGCGACATTCCGAATCGCCTTTGTGCTGCATGATTTCAACTACGGGCTCGAGCTTCATGCGCAATTGCGCGCGGGCCGCCTGTGCTTCTTTTGATGAGGCGCCGGCGTAGTCAACGGCAAACATTCGGCCGTTACTGATATTGGAGTTATGGGGTATGGCAAGTACATCGCAGCCTTTGCCCGCGCTTAAACACTCTTTATCGAGGATGTCCCAAAGTCGCCACTCGCGATTGGCATCGAGATAACCGATGGGACGCTTGGGCACCACAGTGCCTTTGAAAATCACGTTGCGGTGCAGGTTGCTACCAAGGCGCACTGAGCTGTACTCGAAGGCGATAAACGCTGTTCGCTCGCAGTCTTCGCTTACGTCATTCCATTTCTCTGCGGCATCGATAGTTTGGTGCCAGGGCGTAAGTGCAGCCTCTGCGCAACGCGCGCCATCCTCGCCGCAAACCTCGTCGTCGCGACTGGGGAAGGGACTAAAAATTTTCGCCAGCAGGCTGGGGTTACGCCCTTCACCTTCTTTGAAAGCGCCGCAGAACTTCGCATCTGCGACACCGCTGCTAGGGTCTTCGCACAGTGTTTGCTCGCCCAGGAACTCGGCGTGGTCGGTAACGCCCATGAAGTCCAGCGGCCGATCAATACGTACCTCGCGTTTGGTGTTTTCATCGCCGCGGTTAACCGGCAGTGTTACTGAGCCCGCGCCAAATGCGTAGCGATAGGCATCGTCAGGCGTGTTGCGGGTGCCAAAGGAATATCCGTCGTTAGATAGCGCAGTATGTACGTGCAGGTCGCCAAAATAGGCATTGTTGTGCGGGTTGCGGTCATTGCATGGTGGCCTTTGCGTAGCGGGCACGCGTGCTTGCTCTGATACCACAAAATCCGAGGAGGGTGCTTCGCTTCCACAGGCAGAGATCAAGGTGATAACCAGGGCCGTTACGCCCACGCAGACAGCTGTATAGAGTGATTTCATAAGGATGCTCTAGATTGGGTCTCGATGGTGCTTGCTTTATTTCGGACGTGCGTCATAATAAAAACGTAAGTGGGGCTTTAAGTCAAGGTGATGCGTAACCCACCTTGAACCACCTTATGCTCTATTTAGGCGTAATTTATAGAGGTAAATCGATGTTTGGTGACAATGATAATGATGCGCAGTTGCGGGCCGGCTGGAACGCGTTCTGTAGCGAACTGCAGGAGGCCGGTGAGCTTATCTTTCGCGATACTACCCCCGCTGCCGATATTGACCGGGCCAAGGGGCTGCGGCTGCTTGCCCGCAATATATCGCTGGCCCTGCAATTTAACCTCGATAATAACGATCCGGATTTCCCGGAGTTGTTACATTATTTTGACCCGATTCGTAAGCAGGGCGGCGACAATACCGATGCGCTCTATGTGGGTGCACCGATTAACGGTGAGCATACGTATCGCATTTCAGGTACCCGCGGCGAGGCGCGGTACTTTGCCGTCACAGTATTAGAGGATGGTGCGACTCCGTGGGGCGGTGCGGTGGTGGGTAATCTCATAGACAGTGAGATAGAGGTTGCCGAGGACGGCACCTTTGAAATCGTCGTCGGCCCAGAAGAGCATGCGGGCAACTGGATAAAAACCACGCCGGGCGCCTGGCGGGTTACATTCCGGCAATTTTTTGCTGATTGGGAGAACGAGGCACCCATGGTGGCGCGCATTGATCGCATCAGTGAAGCCGAGCATGATCCCGTGCTTACACCACAGCAAGTGGTAAAAGGTTTAAAGGACTCCGCAGCCTGGGTACGTGAATCCACCTTTTTCTGGGCAGACATGCTCGACCGCTGGAAGGTACAGCCCAATACATTTCTCTCTTACCGGCAACTGGATGACAGCGCAATTGATGCCACTCCCGGTGGCGAGCCGCTTATCTGTTACTGGCAAGTGCCAGAAGATGAAGTGCTTGTGGTGCGGGTAGTGCCACCCGATGCAGATTACTGGGCGGTTGAATTCGGCAACTACTGGTGGGAAACCATGGACTACCGGTACCGACTCTGCAGCACAAATTGCCATCACGCGCAGTTGGAAGATAATGGCGAGCTCCTGTTAGTGGTGGCCCATGATGATCCGGGTTTGCCTAACTGGTTAGATCCTTCTGGCCATGGCGAAGGTTACATTACGGTGCGTTGGATTGGGTCTAGTCATTACCCAGCACCGCAGTGTGCACAGATGAAGCGCGAAGCACTGGCAGATTATCTCCCGGATAACGCAAAGCGAATAGATGCCCAGGGTAGAAGTGAACAACTGGCGGGGCGTCGTCGTGGTGTCATCAAGCGTTTCGGCTACTAGATAGGCCGCTTCGATGCCCAAGATTGTCGATCACGAGTTACGGCGCAAAGAAATCAGCGAAATCGCAGCCAAGTTAATTGCAGCCGGTGGGTTGGAGGCCGCTACTTTTCGAGAGGTCGCACGCAGTAGCGGTTATTCAAAGGGTGTTATCGAGCACTACTTCGAAAATAAAGATGCCCTTATTGGCGGTGCGCTTGACTGGGCTAATTACAACTATGTCAGGCGGGTCGCTGATTCAACCAAAAATCTGTCTGGGCTGGCAGCATTGCGCAGGCGTATGGAAGCGATCTTGCCGCTCAATAAAAAAGTGCGTGACGAGTGGAAGGTGCGCATGGTTTTTTGGAGTGAAGCTGCTATTAACAACAGTATGCGCGTGGGTCAGGCCAAGCGCTTCGAGTTGGCTGTGCAAATGTACGGGGCAGATTTGGATAGAGCGGCAGCATTGGGTGAAATACCCTCTGATAGCAATTCTGCTGAGCTGGCAGAACGCCTGTTTATGGGGATTATAGGTGCGTGCACGTTGTCGCTGTATAACGCAACTCGCTACGGCGAAGCTTTCTTGTTGACGGAGATAGAGCGCCTGATAGGCACTTTGTCAGAATCGAAATAATGAAATCAATGGAGTTACCGGTATGGATCTAGGTTTAAAAGGTAAAACGGCGATTATCACAGGCGGCAGCGGTGGCATTGGTCGAGGTTTGGTAATGGAGTTTGCCAAAGAAGGCCTTAACGTGATCAGCGCCTCACGTGATGCGGCCACAGGAGAGGCGATGGCAGCCGAAGCCGAAAAGGCAGGCTATGCAGGGAAGATTCTCGCCGTTGCCACCGACGTGACTGATCGAAGCTCTGTTGATGCCATGGTAGCGCGCTGTAATGAAGTGTTCGGCCCGGTGGATGTGTTGGTTAACAATGCGGGCGGCGTGGCCCATATGGCCGATTTCGAGAATTTTGATGAAGAGGGCCGCAAGTGGGAGATTGCGTTGAACATCGATGGCGTTGTGAATTGCTGTCAGGCGGTGGCCGGCGATATGCTGGGGCGCGCCAGTGGTTCGGTCATTAACATCTCATCCAACTCATCGCTGTTGGGCGAGGCGGCCGCGAATATCGTGCACTACGGTGGCGTGAAAGGCTTTGTGAATTCATTCAGTAAATCACTGGCGTGGGAGTGGGCCAAAAAAGGTGTGCGCGTGAACAATATCTGCCCCGGCTGGATTGTGCCAGAAGAGGAAGAGCATGTGGGCGAGGGCAGCTTTTGGAATCGTTTTGGTTTCGACATGATGGGCCGGCCCGACGAAATGCAAACCGCACTGGAAGACGGCACGCTTTACAACATGAGCAGCCTGCCCATTCCACGGCTTGGCCGCCCGGAAGATATCGCCAATTTGTCGCTGTTTTTGGCGTCGGACGTGTCCAGTTATATCACCGGCCAGTTAATCAGTGTGAGTGGCGGCGCCTACATGCATTGATCGCCAGCGTTAGCTGTAGAGGAAAGGAAAATGTCAGATAGCGAAGATTCATTATGGGTTCCACCGGGTCATCCGCAGTGGCTAGAGGCCATGAATCGAGAGGGCGAGTATTTCGATCTCGAAGCCGTTGTGCCATTGGATGAAGCCTCTTTGCTTGAACAAGCCATGCAAAAAACCGGCCTGCGCGATATGGGCGATGATCTCTGGCGCGAGCCGTTTGCCATTTATGTAAAGGCACTGGCTGAAGAGGCGCAGCTCACGTTAATGGGTCGGCTAATGGCGCGCAGCGATATCGTGCTGTGGCTAAGTGCGCGACTGCAAGTGGTTGACGTTCTAAAGCAGCACCCGGAAATACTCGAAGAGGAAATTATCGCTCCTATGGTAATAGTGGGGTTGCCGCGTTCGGGTACGTCGATTTTGTTTGAGCTACTGTGGCAAGACGAGGATGTCGGCGTGCCGCTAATGTGGGAGGCGCTGCAGCCTTGCCCTCCGCCGGAAACCGCCACTTACAATACCGATCCGCGTATCGAAAAAGCTGACAAACTTTTCACGCAGTGGTCTCGCGTAGCGCCAGAGTTCGCCAGCATGCATGAAATGCGCGGCGATATTCCCTCAGAATGTGGTTTGCTGATGGCGGGTACGTTTATCAGCGATCACAATGCGTCGCTGCACCAAACCCCGAGTTACAGCATGTGGTGTGCTCAGGCGGATTTTTTGCCGGTATACGAGTATCACAAACAAATGCTGCAAATTCTGCAGT
Organism: Halioglobus sp.; assembly: GCA_045106775.1. GTDB lineage: Bacteria > Pseudomonadota > Gammaproteobacteria > Pseudomonadales > Halieaceae > Marimicrobium. The sequence continues at coordinate 3,799 of JBGCFE010000209.1, read as the reverse complement.
GGAAAAACCCCCGTAAACGTTGGCTCCTAAAGGCGCCAGAGCATCAGGTGCATTTAGATACACTGTTGCAGGTGTATCCTGACGCGCGCATCGTGCAAACCCACCGTGACCCAATCAAATGTATGGCGTCTACCACCAGTTTAATGGGCACGTTGTATTACATGCGCAGTGATCAGCCGTTTAATGCACAAATGTTCGAAAACATCATCATGGGTGAGGCAACCGCCGGCCGCTTGGAGCATGTGATCGCACAGCGTGAGAGCGGCGTTGTGCCGCAAAGCAGTATTGCCGATTCGCGCTATCAAGATTTAATGGATAACCCAATGGCGTGCATTGAATCTATCTATAGTCATTTTGGCATGGCGCTTAGTGATACTTCTCGCCAGTCGATGGAAGACTACCTGGCAACTAAGCCCAAAGGTAAGTTTGGTGCTCATGGCTATGCGGTTGAAGAAAGTAAGGCGGCAGAGCGGCACTTCTTCGAACGCTACCAGTCGCTGTACAACGTGCCTGATGAAGTCTAATTGAGTAAAAGCGCTATCTGGCGCTGTATCAGTCAAAGTGCCGGATGATGCTTTCAGCATAGCCTTCTAGATACCGTTTCTTCTCGTCCAACGTAGATTGCTTTTTGCCCAGGGCGTAGAAAAACGGCGGTGCGACAGTGCTCTCAAGGCCATCACCGGCCAGGTCTCGATACAGCCCCACATCGGGCATGGCAGAAATACCCAGCATCGCTTCAAAGGGTTCATTGCTCCGGCCTTCTTCTGCTCGCATCTGATTGAGCTTAGCCAGTAATGGCCCAACTTCTTCAGGCGCCGAACCTGCACCAATATATCCACTACCAATTTTCGCCGTGCGCCGCAGTGCCACATCGCTTTTGCCGCCAACGTAGATTCGCGGTGGTGTTGCTGGTACTGGGCTCAGCTGAACGCGGGGGAAATCAAAGTACTCGCCGTGATGTTCAACCATGCCGCCGGCCCACAGCGTATGCATTACCTCGATCATCTCGTCAGTGATTTTTCCGCGCTTACGAAAATCGACGCCGTAAATATCAAACTCTTCTTTCATCCACCCCACACCGATGCCCAGAATGAAGCGATCGTTACTTAGAATGGATAGCGACGCGGCCGCGCGGGCGACCTCATGTGGATTGCGCAGCGGCAGCACATACACACCGCAGGTGAAATGCAGTTTGGTGGTTACGGCTGCCATCGCAGCAAAAATGGCCGTTTGATCAGGGTATTCATCGTTGGGGTCCATTGGCGGCAAGCCAGTGTCAGAGTAGGGGTAGTCGGGCGCTATCGACTCTGGGTAAACAGCGTGATCGCCGCTCATCAGCCCGTGAAAGCCCAGTTCTTCAGCAAACTGGGCTATCTCGATCAGCTGGTCGGTTTCTGCCCAGGTAATTGCCTGCCAAAACTTCATACTCGCCCTCTATTCTTGGTCGGATACCCCAAAGTAAGTGCCTCAGGAGTAGCGTGCTTGATCTAAACGTCGCATTATTATGCGCGGATACGGTTTCGAATCACAGAGGTGGAGCAATGAAGCACATCGGTAGATCGGCAGGGCGCCTGGGTTTTTTAGTGTGTACTGCGTTGGTAAGCATGCTGGTTTCGCGAATGGCATGGTCGGCTGATGAGCGCCCCAACATCGTGTTCATTATGTCTGACGATCATGCGGTATCGGCTGTCAGCGCCTACGGCAGCACGTTAATGCAGACTCCCAATATTGATCGTATTGCCGACGGTGGTATTCGGTTTGATCGCGCTTATGTAGGGAATGCCATTTGTGGCCCCAGCCGTGCCACCGCATTAACCGGCCTGCATAGCCACGCCAACGGCTTTTTTAGTAATGAATGGTCTGGGCCTTTTGATGGGCAGCAGCAAACGCTGCCAAATTTGTTACAGGCTGCGGGCTACAGCACTGCCGTGATTGGCAAGTGGCACCTGTACAGTGATCCGGTGGGATTTGATCATTGGGAAGTCATTCACAATGCGTTTGAGCAGGGCACTTACTACAATCCACACTTTCGCAGTGCTAAAGGCGTTGAGGAAAGCACAGGCTACGTTGCCGATTTGGTGACAGATAAATCCATTGCCTGGTTGGAAGACGCTGCCAGTCAAAAGGCGCCTTTTTTCTTGGTTTATAACCACAAGACACCACATCGCGATTGGATGCCAGGGCCGCAAGAATTGCGCGATTGGGATGAGGCCGCCAAGCTGCCTGAGCCGCCCACCTTACTGCGTTCTCTGGAAGGCCTAACAGAGGCGCGTCAGGATGCGCGGATGAGTATTGCCCAGTACATGACGAACAACGACGTGAAGCTGTCGCAGAGCAAAGATCTGACCGAGGAACAACAGGCACTGTGGAACGCCGCCTTCGCAAAGGGCAATGCAGCGTATGAAGCGGCTGACTTATCCGGCGAGGACGACATTCGCTGGAAGTATCAACGCTACATCAAAACCTACCTCGCCTCCGTTAAAAGCATGGATAGTCAAATAGGGCGGCTACTCGATTATCTGCAGCAACGTAACCTCATGGAGAATACCCTGATTGTTTACACCTCAGATCAGGGCTTCTTTCTGGGTGAAAACGGTTGGTTCGATAAGCGATGGATGGATGAAGTGTCCTCGCGTGTGCCGCTGGTGATGCAGTGGTCTGGAAAAATTAAACCGGGCACGCAAGCATCCGGGCTGGTTCAGAATATTGATCTTGCGCCCACCCTATTGGATGCAGCCGGTGTGAAAGCGCCTAAGCCCATGCACGGTGTAAGCCTGCTGCCGCTTTTAGAATCACCCACGATGGAGTGGAAGCGTGATTTGTACTATCACTTTTACGAGAACCCCGGCTTTCATGGTGTCGCAAGGCACTACGGTGTGCATTCTGAGCGCTACAAGCTTATTCACTACTATGAAAATGACGAATGGGAACTGTTTGATTTGGAAACAGACCCTGCTGACCAAAACAACCTCTATGGCAAGCCAGGCTATGAGGCCTTGACCAAGGATTTATACGCTAGGCTGCAGAGCTTGCGCCAACAGTACAGCGTGCCAGATGAAGATCCCGAAGTGCCGTGGTACCACGGGGCATTGATTCGAGTCATGGAACAGTTGCTCAAGTTGCTGTGAACAGGTGCATAGACAGCGGCCACAACAACAGGTTCCTGCAGACGCTTTTCAACGATTTCACGTACTGTTCGAGGCCATAACATGTCACACGTCATAGCACGCGAAACCTTCCAGGCGCGTTTGGATTACACCCAACTTCCAAACGAGGTTTTAGTCTCCCTGTTTGAAACGGCGATAGAAGCGCATGCCAATTTCTTTGCATTGTGGCAACAGGCGGTGGGGGAGTCTTTCCCAAAAGACGTTTTAGCAGAGCTGACGTCTGTCGTTTACCCCACGTTGCAATCGCACAGTGGTAATCTTGAGGCGGTATTTTATGAAGAGTTGGATTTTCTCTGGCAGGTAATGCCGTCTGTATCGGGCATACTGACATTTGCTCAGTATGATGCGCAGCTTCTGCCGGAGCATTTGGTGCGGGGGATGCCGCTCACGGATTTTTCCAGTGAATCGATGGTACTACTGTGGAATGTCGCAACACTTACTTACGTGATGCAAACCGCGCGCTGGACTGATCTTATCACCAAGCGTTACGACCAAAACACAGCACTAAAAATGGAGCGCGATGTTTGGCTCGATCACGGCGGCGCAGAAGACGATTTATTGTTTGGCCTGAAAGCGGCCGGTGAACTGAAGGGTAATGTCGAAACGTTGTTGCGTGGGTTTCAGTTCGCACC
>JBGCFE010000208.1:0-15206 GCA_045106775.1 Halioglobus sp. | reverse complement strand
CAGGTAACCCCCGTTTCAACGCCTGAAAACGGCCGCAACTTCTTCCGCGTGGAAGCCAGCCTGCTAGAGAACGACTTGCCGCTGCAACCGGGTATGGAAGGCGTGGGTAAAATTGCCGTGGGCGATGCCAACCTGTTCTGGATATGGACGCGCGAGCTGGCCAACTGGCTACGCGTAACCACCTGGACATGGTGGCGGTAGGTGGAAGCACCGCAGAAACAGCTGTTTAGCGAAAACTGGTACCGCGTTAAAGCGCTCCGCCCGCAACTGAGGCCCCACACCAAAATGCACCGCCACCAATACCGTGGCGATGTGTGGTACGTGTTAGAAGACGGCTCCAACGGGCAATACCACCGCTTTGGTCGCGCGGCGCACCACATTATTGGCCGCATGAATGGCCAGCGCGATGTGCAATCGCTGTGGGAAGACGCCAACACCGCCTTTGGTGACAACGCACCGGTGCAGGATGAAATTATTCACCTGCTGGGCCAGCTCCACCAAATTGACGCGCTGCAAACCGACATCACCCCCGACGTAGACGAACTGTTTCGCCGCAGCGAACGCATAGAGCGCGAACAATGGCAGCAGCGCGTTAAAAACCCGTTGGCCGTGCGCCTCAGCCTGTTTGACCCAGACCGTTTTCTCAACCGCACAATGTCCAAGGTAAGAGGGCTGTATACGCGGCCGTTCTTTTTAGTGTGGTGCGCCGTCGTGCTAATTGGCCTGGTACAGGCGGGCATGCACTGGGATGTGCTGGTAGCCACCGCAAAAGACGAAGCGCTAGCGCCCTCCAACCTGATTATGATGGCGCTCATTTACCCCTTCATAAAACTGCTACACGAGCTAGCGCACGGCTACGCGGCCAAACTCTACGGCGGTGAAGTGCACGAGATGGGCATTATGCTGCTGGTGTTTATGCCCGTGCCGTATGTAGATGCCTCAGCCGCCACCGCACTGCGCGAACGGCGTATGCGCATGTTAGTTGGCGCAGCGGGCATTATGGTTGAACTGTTTTTGGCTGCACTCGCCCTGCTGTTATGGCTGGTGGTTGAGCCGGGCCTCATCAGCACGTTGTGTTTTAACGTGATGCTGATTGGCGGCGTGTCTACCGTGGTGTTTAACGGTAACCCCCTGCTGCGCTTTGATGGCTATTACGTGCTGGCCGATGCGCTGGGCATTCCTAACCTTGCGCAGCGCGCCAACCGGTACCTCACTTACTTAGTGCAACGCTACCTGTTGGGCATGCGCCTGGCCCAAACCCCCGTTACCAGCCGCGGCGAAGCGCCCTGGTTTGTGCTGTATTCCATTAGCTCCTTTGCTTACCGCATGCTGCTGTTGGGCACTATCTGCTTTTATCTGCTCGACAGTTTTTTTGTGGTGGGCGTGTTATTAGCAGCATGGGCGGTGTACTCGCAAATTGCAGCGCCGCTTATCAAGCAGGCCAAGTTTTTGTTGGTGGATGCCAGCCTGCGCCACAACCGGCCACGGGCGTTACTGGTAACCGCTTTGTGTGCATCGCTAGTACTCGCTGCAGTAACGCTGCTGCCGGTTAGTTCTCTCACTCGCTTTGAGGGCGTTATACAACCGCCCGAGCGTTCGCAGCTGGTAGTGAAGACAGACGGCTTTATTGAAGAGTTCTTAGCGCGGCCCGGCAGCGAAGTCAGCGCCGGTGACCCACTGCTGAAAATCATCAACATAGAGCACCGCGGGCAAATGCGGGCCAAGCAAGCACGCATGGAAGAACTGAAAGCACGCTTTCGGCTAGCGCGCATTAGCAGCCGGGTAGAAACGCGCCTGCTACAAGAAGAAATGACCGCGCTAGAAGGCGCGATCGCCCGCTTGCAAGAAAAAATCGACGGCACCGTGTTGGCAAGCCCCACCGACGGCCGCTTTGTAGTGCCCAAAGCCAAAGACTTACCCGGCCAGTTTGTGCAACAGGGCCAGCCGGTGGGTTATGTGGTGGATGATCAGGCCGCCATCGCCCGCGTGGTAGTCACGCAGCAAGATCAAGAACTCATAGCACAGCAGCTAGAAGCGGTTGAGCTACGCGTGGCCGGCGCATTAGACGCGGTGTGGCCCGGCAAGCTCTTACGCTCGGTGCCCCAGGCTAGCCGCGAGCTGCCCAGCAAAGTGCTCACCGTGGAAGGTGGCGGCCAGTTTCGTACTGACCCGCTAGGCCTTACTGCGCTTTCTACACGCGAGCGTTTGTTTGAATACGACGTGTTGCTACCTATACCTGTTGCTGAGGCCGGCATCGGCAGCCGCGTGTATGTGCGCTTCGACCATGGCCGTGAAACATTGTGGGCACAGCTTTCTCGCCGCGTTAGGCAAGTGTTTTTGGGTAGCCTGAATGTGTAGCCGCAGCGTATGAGCATTCCTTCATGACCGCTAACGCACTCCGCCAAGGCGCGCGCCTGGGTGTTTACCCCCAGCGCGACGACGAGTTTCTCGAGCCGCTAGAAAAATTCGGCCAGCGCGTACGCCAGCGCCTGCGTGATGATTTAACGCGGCGCGATTACTCGCTCAACAAAGTCGCTGGTACTATTCGCAACTACGCCGAGCCGCTTGCGCTGTTAGATGACGAAGCGCTGCAACAACGCCGCGATGCCATCACCTACAACTTAGCGCAACACGGTTTAGAAGATGACCTCATACACCGCGCCTTCGCCCTAGTGAGCGAGTACGCGCGGCGCAGCCTGCACATGCGTTACTACGACGTGCAGCTCTTTGGCGCATGGGCCATCGTAAAAGGTAACTGCGCGCAAATGGCCACCGGCGAAGGCAAAACCTTTACCGCCAGCCTTGCCGCTGCCACCGCCGCACTTGCCGGCATACCCGTGCACGTTATTACCACCAACGAATACCTTGCGCAGCGCGACGCGCAAGAAATGGCGCCGCTCTACCAAGCGCTGGGCTTAAGCGTTAACACCGTGTTAGAGACTATGCAGGCCGCAGAAAAGCGCGGCATCTACAAACACGACATTGTGTACTGCACCAACAAACAAGTGGCCTTTGATTACCTGCGCGACAGAATGCTAACGCGCGATGCCAATGGCAGAGTGTCGCTCAAGTTCAGCGCCGCACACCAAAACGAACAGCTAGTGCTGCGCGGCCTGTGCTTTGGCATTGTGGATGAAGCCGACAGCGTGCTGATTGACGAAGCGCGCACGCCACTCATCCTCTCACGTGAGCACCGCGACGACAGCCAGCAAGAAATTTACCAAGACGCACTGGCACTGGCCAAGCGCATGCAAGCCGACAAACACTACGTGCTGCACACCGCCGAGCATCGCCTGCACCTCACTGAATCAGGCAAACACTGGCTAGAGCAGGAAACCACCGGCCTTACCGGCATTTGGGCTGGCACACGGCACAGCGAATTTTTAGTGCATCAGGCGCTGTGCGCACTGCACCTGTTTCTGCGTGACCGCCAATACCTAGTACGCGACAACAACGTTGAAATTATCGACGCCAACACCGGCCGCACCATGGCAGACCGCTCGTGGCAAAAAGGCCTGCAGCAAATGGTGGAGTGCAAAGAAGGCTGCGCCATGACAGGCCAGCGCGAAACCCTTGCTGGCATCAGCTACCAGCGCTTCTTCAGCCGCTATTTATATTTGGGCGGCATGAGCGGCACACTGGGGCCCTGCAAAGACGAGCTGCGCAGCGTGTATGGCCAGCGCGTTATCAACGTGCCCACACACCGGCCCAATCAGCGCAACGACAAAGGCATTACGCTGCACCTGCGCACCACCGACAAGTGGTTAGCCGTAGCCAAACAGGTAAAACGCATTCACAGGCGCGGCCGCCCCGTGTTAGTGGGCACCGCCAGCCTGCGCGAATCTGAATTGCTCACCACCTTCTTGCAACGCCAAGAGCTGCAACCCACCGTGCTCAACGCACGCCAGGATGAAGGCGAAGCCGAGATAGTGGCGCAAGCCGGCGAGTATCAACAAATAACCGTGGCCACCAACATGGCCGGGCGCGGCACCGACATCAAGCTAGGCAGCGGCGTAGCCGAAGTGGGCGGCCTGCACGTAATCAGCACCAGCTGCCACGAAGAACAGCGCGTAGACCAACAGCTGATGGGCCGCTGCGCTCGCCAGGGTGACCCGGGCAGCACCGAAACACACATTTCGCTAGAAGACCCACTGCTCGTAAACTTCTACCCGCCAAAGGTAATGGCACTGCTCACCCGCGCGGTAGCCAGTAAAGGCACCCTGCCCCAGTGGCTAATACGCCGCCTGGTACGCAGCGCGCAATACGGTGCTGCACGGCGCCATCGGCTAGAGCGCTTGGATGTAATGGCGCTGCAAGAAAAGTTAGAGCAATTGTTAGCCTTCTCGGGCAGTCAGGAGTAGTTCTTTGTTCGCACGTTTGTTCTCACATTTTTTGTCATGTTCTCAAAATGCCTTTGCCGGTAAAACACACGCCGTGGCAGCCTCGCTTTGCTGCGCGCTTGCACTCTCCACCGCTAACACCGCGCTAGCACAAGAAGGCCTAAGCCTTGATTGCATCGTAGAGCCTGAAATGACCATTGAGCTTAGCAGCGCCATCGACGGCGTTGCCCGCGAAATCACCGTAGACAAAAGCGCGCGCATAGAAAAAGGCCAAACCCTCGTGATGCTGGAATCGGGCATCGAGCAAAGCAAAGTGGCGCTGGCCCGCAAACGTTCAGAGATGAACGAAGATATAGAAGCGGCCCGCATTGAATACCACCTGGCCCGGCGCAAGCGTGACCGCATTATCGAGCTGTTCAACAAAAAATCGGTACCCAGCTTTGAAAAAGACGAAGCCGTTACCAACACCTCACTGGCCCACGTAGAACTCAAAAAAGCGCGCCACCAACACGAGCTGGCCATGCTAGAGCTGGAACGCGCCGAGGCCGACCTAGCGCTGCGTACACTCACCAGCCCCATCGACGGCATTGTGGTAGAGCGCTTCATCAACCCCGGCGAATCGGTAAAAGACAAACCCCTGCTTAAACTCGCGCAAGTAGACCCCATGCGCGTAGAGATCATCGCCGACAGCTCTCTCTTTGGCCTCATAAAAGAAGGCACCGAGGCCGAGATTATCATTGAAGGGCCCAAAGAATCTGAACACAGCGCCGCCGTAACTCTGGTAGATGGCCTGGTAGACGCCGCCAGCGGTACCTTCGGCATACGCCTGCAGCTGCCCAACCCCGAGGGCAACGTGGTGGGTGGCCTTAAGTGCAAGGCCATTTTCAATATCAAACCACCGCCTGGGGTGTATTTGGGCGGGTTCTAAACCCCTTCTTAGCCGGTAAACCGGCAAAAGCCCCACCGAAACCCCTCTTGAAAATCAGCTACTTAGGCTATACTTAGTATTCACACGGGGGCGATTCGGATTCGACGACGGTAACGAAACCTCTAGGTGCATGCCGTGATGGTAGCCAATCACGTTAATCCAAAGCTGCAAACTATTAGTTGCCAATGACGACAACTACGGTGCTCAGCTAGCTGCGTAAGCAGTTACTCGACACCACTCTAGAGGGTTCGCCCACTAGCGGTCTTTAACAAGGTGCCGGTACCGCGTTACTGACTGTCATATAGAACTGGATCGCAGCGGGGTATGTTCTGGGCCACGACGCTAAATTTTTTACAGAGCTCGCCAACCACGTCCTGCCCGTTGGGCTGTGTGCGGTTAAATTAATTAACGGAATCTAAGCATGTAGAGCCTAAGGCAGAGTGCTGGCGGACGCGGGTTCAATTCCCGCCGCCTCCACCAAACCAAGAAAAGGCCACCCGATTGGGTGGCCTTTTTTAATTTGTTACTGCGACTGGGCTGAAGAGCCAATTAGCCTCAAAAAAACTCTCCCTCACCCAACCCACCTAAAACCGATAATTCAAATCCACACCGAACCGCGCAGGCTCCGTCCAAATGGTTGCCTGCTGCACATACCCGTAAACCACTTCGCCCAACTGATTCCGCGTAGGCGCAACGCTCCCTAAACCAATAACCTGCGCTGGATACTCCTCATCAAGAATATTCTGGCCCCATACGGCAATCTCGATAGAGTCGCCGCGCGCAAATTCATACCCCACTGAAAGCCTTCCGTTGTATACGCCGTATGCATCTATCTTCAAATTGTTCCGCCCAGGCACATCGGGGCCTGCTGTTGAGCCTGCAAACACCGATGATTGATAACGGTAATCCAAATGCGCACGCACAGTGAGTCCACCTCGTTCGTAAAGTGTCGCATCGGCAGCCAGCAGCAGGCTGTGCTCCGGCGCATAGGGAATAGTGAAGGTGTCGGCAATATTGTCACCCACCGCAAAGAAGCCTTCAGCCGCGGGGTTCGCCGCTGGGTCAAAAATTGTGCCTGGCAGCGCTTTTACCTCCTCTAAATTTGTATCCAGGTAAGCGTATTGCAGGCTGAATGCCAATGATGCGGTTGCCTGCACCATCAGGTCAGCCTCCAAACCGCGTATGGAAGCTTCTCCTGCGTTGTAGCTCTGCACAATTGAGGCATCGGTAGGGTCTACGGCAAAGGCAAACTGCATGTCGTCAAAATCACTTTCAAATACCGCAATATTTGCGCGCAGCTGTTGATCAAACCACAAAGACTTCACGCCAACCTCATAAGACACAACGTTCTCGGGGTCTACCGTTCTACTAAACTGCTCAACGGGCGCCGACTCACTAGAGCCACCCGCTTTGTAGCCGGTGGCCACGCGCAGGTAGGCATTCACATCGTCCGTCCAGTCAAACGCAAGAGTGAACGCCGGGTTGAATTTGTCGTAGCTATCGTCGTTGGACGCTCCCAGCTGTGTTTTCAACGAGTTTACCAAACCATTCTCAAGAGTCGTTAGATCGCGATTAGCTTTGCGCTCGTCTTCGGTGTATCGAGCGCCCACCGTTAAGCTTAGGCGCTCTTCTATAACAGGTGGCGTCCAGGTTACCTGGCCGTAGACCGCATACGACTGTGCTTGGGCTGTTACAAACCTAGCGATGTCTATTGCTGTACCAAGCGCTGCCTGCTCACCGATACCAGTGGAGTCGTTATCTTCTTCGAAGTAATACAAACCAGCCACATAGCTAATGGCCTTACTTGGCATCTCGCCCACAAACGTGAACTCCTGTGAGAACTGGTCGCCCTCAACACTGTTATCTGAGACAAAAGTAATGGGCACCGGCTGCAGAAAAAAATCGGGGTCGGTGGTAGAGATAAAGCCAAGCGCTTCAGCAAAATTTTGGAAAGCCTGCCATTTTAGTTCGCGGTAGCCGGTGAGTGATTTAACAGTTAGCCATTCATTCGCTTCCCACGTTAGCGTTACGCCGTAGGTGTCATACTCTGTTTTACTTTTGTTCAGATCAAAACCGCGATAGGCAACGCGCCTGCGCTCGCCGGCATTATCGTGGTAGGTATTTACACTGCCTTCAGCGGCAATTCCTTGACCGTTCCAGGCGGGGTTCTGGTAGTACTTTGGCGATGAATCCAAATCGCCAGATTCCCAAAGAAACTCTGCAGTTAGTGAATCAGCAATTTCCCAATTTAGATCGAACCGGCCCGCCAGCTGCTCTTCTAAACCAAAGTCTTCACCGCCACCGGGGTTGTCTACAAAACCATCAATGGAGCTGCTGAGCAGCGAGAGCTTGCTAGACAAGCCTTTCCATTTCGGCAAGTCCACCACCGACAAAGACCTGAATTCATCCCGGCTGCCAAACGTAAGACTTTGCTTAAACCCAAATTCACCCGAAGGCTCGCGGCTGATAAGGTTAACGGCGCCACCGGTAGTGTTACGCCCATAAAGTGTGCCCTGCGGACCTCGCAGCACCTCCACACGCTCTAGGTCTGCAAGGTCGAAGGTAGAACCCTGTGGCCTTGATAGGTAGAAACCGTCTTGGTACAAACCCACAGAGCCATCGATAGTAATTTGCGCTGGGTCACCCACGCCTTGCCCGCGAATAAACATAATCAACAGGTTGTTGGATGTAGGATACGGCGAGAAAGTAATACTGGGCGTGGCACTGGCTACATCGTCGAAACTGGTGATGCGAAAGTTGTCTAACGCCTCACCTTGAAAGGCAGTGATAGAAACCGGCGTTTCCTGCAGGTTTTCGGACTTTTTCTGTGCGGTGACAAACACCTCTTCCAAGACACCGGCAGAAACCGATGGGGCACTCAATACAAACGCCACTAGAGGCAGTGCCGGAGCGCGCACAACGCACCTTACCCAGCGCGAAAGCGTTTTTAACTCGCACCTTACTGTTGAAGCGCCTGTTGGTGCTACTCGTGTTGCCCCTTTTATTGTAATAGCCATAGACCTTCTCCGATGGGTTAGCGGTGCTCTATTCAACATGTCTCGACATAGTGGTTACGGTAAGTGCGAAAGCGTTCTTGCAAGCTTTGTTTGGTCCAACCAAAGTCAGCTGGGTTGTACGCGTGTTTGCCATCTGCGTGCTGCGGCTTTTGCTGCAGCCAAGTGCTCACTCGCTGTTGATGCAAATCGCCTATGGAAGCGCCGAAGCGCGAATAGATAGAGCCTAGTGTAGCGAGTGGGTCTGCCACTAGGTCTTCGTATTGCACATGCATACACCATTCCCTGCTATTAGATTCATCAAACTCTGTGGCCGCCTCGATAGCTGTTTCGAGTTTTTCAGCCCAGTAGTTACCCACCTTCACTGGGTCTAACTGGCGCGTAAACTGCATCTGCATCGCACAGTTGAGGCTTGCAAGCGATGGCAAGACTTGCGAAGGGTCGCGATGTGTCCAAATAATGCGGGCATCAGGATACGCTTGCAGCAGTGCGGGTAAGCACCATAAATGGTTCGGGCTTTTGAGCACCCAATGGCCGGCAGGTTGCACCGCCTGTAGTGCTTGCAGAGTTTGCCGGTGGATATCGTAGGCCGGCGCCATGTCTGCACTATCGAGCCAATTGCCGTACGAAGGCGTATACGCAATGGTTTCCATACCAATCGTGCGCAATGAGTACGTAAAGATTGCGGTGCACTCTTCAGCAAGAGTACTGCCAAAAGGATGCATGGTGGCTATGGCAGGATTGAGTTTTTTCAGCTTTGCCATCTCGGAAGATAGCGCGGTGATGCGCGGATCTTCGCTGGCCTCGGCGATACCAGCAGGCGGTATCGGATGACGCGCCTCCCACTGCAAAATAGGCCGGCTCAACGGATCTAGCCCAAGCAGTATAGAGAGAATGCTAGTGCCGGTGCGCGGCAGCCCCACAATTATCCAAGGCTGCTTTACTTGCTGCTCTGCTAGCAACGGATTTTGTGCATGCCAGTCTTGCACTGCAAAACGCGATGCTAAAGAGCCGGCAAGCATATTCTTAACCGCTAGCCGACCAAACGTATTCAAATTGGCTTCGGTTTCGGCCGAGGCGATAAAACGCTCCAGCGCGTCGTTGGTTTCAGTATCGGGCTCGCGACTACTCGCGGCACGGGCCTGGGCTGCAGCGACAATCTTCGGCGCGCCTAACGCGGGAAGGTTTTTGCCCAAGGCGCCAAGGCCGGCACCCAACGCATTAACAGTTTTGAGCAAGGGTGAGCGCAGCTGAGCATCGCGAAACGTGTACACCGGCGCCGTACTATTGATCGCTCTACCTACTGAACTTTTTCTCGCGCTTTGTTTCACGCTGTTTTGAGCGTTAGCCAAGGGTAACAACCGTACGCCCGCTGGTTTTTCTCTGTTCCTGATCGCGCAGGGCGGTGGCGGCTTCCTCTAGGCCAACTGTGCGGTTTAACACGGGCTTGATTTTCCCCGCTGCTAGGAGCTCGAGCAGCGCAACGTGCACTCTCTCTCCCACATCGCGGGTAAACATGTTGAAGCCAAACTCGCGAATCTCGGGTGGCATGTGTCCGATGTAAGACAGCATAACCCCCAACACAGAAAAATTGGCTGAGCACAATGGCCGCAACGCCTGACCGGAGTGACCATTCTCTTCGTCGTCTGCAAACCCAGCTGCTACGTAACGCCCTTCGCGCGCGACACAGCCCCATGAAGGCTCTACAAACTCGCCGCCCGCCAAATCTAAAATCACATGCGCGCCTACGTGACTCGTCTCTGCCAATACAATCTGTTTGAAATTTTCCGTTTGATGATTGATGACTTTGTCGGCGCCCAACTCGCGGCAAAAGTTGGCCTTCTCCTGGGAACTCACCGTGGCAAAAACCGTTAGCCCATGTGCCTTGGCAATTTGAATAGCCGCAGAACCCACGCTACTTGCGCCCGAGTGCACCAACAGTGTTTCGCCCTTCTCGATTTTGGCGCGCTGCACTATCGCCAAATAAGCCGTGTGAAAAGGAATGATAAAAGAAGCGGCTTCAGCGTCTGTGAGCGAATCGGGCGCTTCGAAAACGGCGTCTGCCGACGCCAGAGCAAATTCGGCCAAACCACCGACCGCCATTTGCGTGAGGGCCATTACTCTGCGCCCTTGCCAATGTTCGGTGCCCTCACCGCAGGTATGCACGGTGCCACAGACGTCCATACCCAGCGTAAATGGCGGCTCAAGTGGCACAGAAATACGGCGACCATAGCAGCGATCAATATCATTGAAATTCAGGGAGGCGGCATCTACCTTAATCAACACTTGTCCGGGGCCGGGCTCCGGTACAGGAATATCTGTCACTTCCAACACCTCGAAGGGTGCTCCATTGCGCGTGGCTTGCAGTGCTTTCATAGCGGCTCTCCTGACGGTTTTAGCGTATAGACTTCACGGATGAATTAGACGACTGAATGCGCGCGAACACCGATCGCAAAGTGGGTGCTAGCGTGGTGTGCAACAAGGTGCGCATCTCATCACGATTGCGCGCCAATTGACTCGGTGCTGCTGCATAAGAAATGAGAATGCGCAATATCCACTCGGCCAAGTGCGCGATCTGCTCTTGCGTTTGCGCATCATTGGGCTTTTGCATGCTAGGTATGGCGAGCATCATTTGCATAGACAAGTCGCGCATATCGCTAGTGCCCAAAACCTGGGCCAAGGCCCAAGGCTCGCCCACAGACGAAAAGAGATGCGCATGCAATGGCCGCCGTACAATCTCATCCAGCACAAAAAGAATGCCTTCGATAGCATGTTCTGCTGGGTCGGTAATACCCGCCAGCTTCTCCTCGCATACGGCAACGATCTCTAGAGAGTCCCGCGCCAGCACTGCCAGAAAAATATCGTTATGGCTGGGAAACCGGCGATAGAGCGTCGCTCTAGATACACCCGCCTCTCGCGCTATATCTGCCGCGGTTGTTTTAGCGACACCCACGCGCAAATAGCAGGCTTTGGCGGCGTTCAGGATGATGGTTTGGGCTGTTTCGGGGTGAGGCACTAGTAATCACCATTATTGAGACATGAGACGATTATTGCCTCATGTCTCATTTGGGTGCAAGTGTTTTATTTAGGACTTAAGGGGTCAAAGCCGTTTAAATCAATAAATAAGGAGTGAGAAACGTCTCAATCAAGGCTTTTTACGCTTAACCGCCTCGCGCTTCGGCCTTCCCCTAGCAGGCTGCCCTGTCTTCACCGCAAGCGCCGCTTCGATCTGCTTACGGAAAACCGGCCCCCCAAGCGGAGTCCCTGACAACGTATATGAGCGAAGCGTTTCCATATCCATATCAGGGAGCGCCTCCTCGAACAACAGCCGGTAATTTCTTGCTCGCGAACAACTATCAACACCCAAGCTCAAATATTCCGGGTGCTGCACGATCAAACCGTCACTATTTTCTAAGCCATTCATCCCGTAACTAGACCATCGATAATCCTGGGGGCTCGGCACCATTCCCGCTCTAACAGGGTTGAGCTCGATGTACCGATAGCACGCCATCAGATACCGCGAGGTCTCCGCAATCGCGGCCTTGAAGCGCCCTTCCCACAACGTTCCCGAGCGCTGGTATTTCTGATTTACATAGGGCACATAATGGCGTCCAACATACCGCATCAACCGGCTCAGTGAGTCCTTGGCGCTTGACGTTGCAAGAATGTGAGCGGCGTGGTTTGTCATCAAAACGTAGGCATGAATCTGACGGCCATAACGCTCACAGCCTTCCTGAAGCAGTGATAGATAAACTTCATAGTCTATCGACTCAAAGAGCGTAACCTGACGGTTATTTCCCCTCTATACGAGATGAACAGGACGGCCGGGTACAAAAAAGCGAGGTTTTCTCGGTATCGCGAATCATCCTTGAAGCCACAGAACCTCCACTTTATCGAGGCGATGCCTCCACGAGAACATTAGAAAAGGGCTCTCAGAAAAGGGGTCTGACCCCTTTTGTTATGGATGAAGTGTTTCCCTTAGGTAAAACTTATTCTGCTCGGGAGCGTGCCGTTCGATCCGATTTCTATATGGAGAGTTCAAATTACATCATCGGGGACAGTGTCACATACTCAGGAACAGCTACCGTTATCGGGTTGAGAGATAGCAGAGCGGTACCCATAACAGGAACCCTTTCTCTACTTGGACTTGCCATTTGTTTACTGAATTTTTTCCGCCAACGTTAACGCGCCAAGGATATTTAGCTACGAGTGGTCTTAAGGCGCCCCCAGAAATATCTCGAGCGCAGATATTTTTTATTTCTGCTCTGACCCAATACTTCCATAACGCCTAATTTCTTTGTTTTACTTATTTTTGAGCTTGCGCATTCCAAAGAACCCCAGCAGTCCGCCAAGGGCAACGAGGCCGTAGAACGGAAGTGTGGGGATGGGAGACACAGCAGGCTCCACCCAATCGGATACCGAAAACAGTACACGCTCCCCGCCGAAGAGCCTGGCGCCACCTCTTAGGTAATCGATCTGCAGGGTGACATCCTGTTGATCCCACGGTTCAGCGGCGAATTCAAAGTTGGACGATTGCCCTGCGATGGAAGAGCCACTTAGAATGACCCCTTCACCACTGAAGTAGTTAACCCCCGTCATGCAGGGATCTGGTGGCGCGGAGAATGGAGACCCTGCAAAATTTGCAGCGTTGAGACTAAATGTCAGCGTACTGCCTCCGTAAGGATTAACTTCATCCAATGACCCTACCGTCAAGTTCCCCGTGCCGGCGCCACCCAAATCTTCTTCCAGAGAGAATTCGGGGTCCGCTCCGGGGAACGCGGGGTTTTCCGCAAAAGTGGCGCCATTTGTCAGGGTAAACCGAATTTGGTCGCCAGCCTGAACGGTGCCATCGGAGAAAACCGCAAGCGCATCCATATTCAGCGCAAGACTATCGCCCGCGATGTTCTGTACGGGGTTGTCAGCATATTGCTGATAAGTGTAAGTCTCGGAGGTAAGGTCGTTCATCCAGTTGTCATCATCGACACAAGACGTGGCCAGCCCGTAGCTATTGCCTGCATGAGCCAGGCAGAACAATATTGTCATCTTGAAACAGCGCTTCATATTAATAACCCTTGGTGAATGAAGTTGTAGCTCGCGTGCGCGAACACGTAAATCCTGCGGTACCCTACAAAAACTATGCTGGCAGATCAATAAGCATAAGACCTACAACGGATCTATGGGTCACAATTTTCTTACGGTATGCTGGTGTGCTAGTTGCATGGCACATCATTCACGGGTTCGCGATCTTTGCCGAAGCCGAGAGCTAAAGGGTGAGAGCCATCTAAATCAAGGTTCTTTACACTTACCCGCTTTTATTAATAACTTTTACACGTAGTGCCGCGAGGTAGTGTCGCGAAAGAGCCGTTGTACTAAACTCCAAGCTCTTTCATTGGCAGGGAATACCACAGGTGTCTACCACGCAGTCTAGCCCTCGTTACCGCAACTATGTGCTCTTTGTACTTTTTCTTACCTACATACTGAACTACGTAGACAGGCAGTTAATGACGATACTGCTGGAGCCAATTAAAGAAGAATTTGGTGCCAGTGATACGGCCATGGGCTTTCTCACCGGATTTGCGTTTGCACTCTTTTATGCAACGCTGGGCATTCCCGTGGCCCGTTTGGCGGATCGCTGGTCACGCCGTAACGTGATTGCCATCTCTATCACGCTGTGGAGTGGCATGACGGCATTGTGCGCTGCGGCCAGTACTTTTACTCAATTGGCGCTTCTACGTATTGGTGTAGGTGTTGGCGAAGCCGGAGGCACGCCGCCTTCGCACTCATTAATTGCCTCTTATTTTCCACCGGAACAGCGCTCTACCGCCTTAAGCCTGCATGCCACCGGCACGCATTTTGGCGTGCTCATTGGCATGCTTGGCGGCGCGATGATCGCCGAAGCCTATGGCTGGCGTATGGCCTTTGTGGTGTTTGGTCTACCGGGAATTGCAGTAGGCCTGCTGCTGGCGCTAACGGTGAAAGAGCCGCCCCGCACCGATACTCTACCGGCCGGGCGTTTTCGCGAAGACATGAGCACGCTACTGCGCTTACCGTCTTTTGTGCTGATTGCTATGGCAGGGGCACTCACCGGTCTGTCTGGTTATGGCCTGGGCGCGTGGTCACCCAGCCTGCTAATTCGTATTCATGAACTTAGCCTGGTTGAGGCCGGCTTACTACTGGGCGGCGTTGGCACCGTGGGCGGCATTATTGGCGCGATAGCAGGTGGCGTGCTGTGCGACCGACTAGTGCAGCGTGATCACCGCTGGCAGCTATGGCTACCGGCACTGGGTGCTATCGGTTCTGCCCCTATGATGCTCGCGTTTGTGATGTGGCCTGAAAGCCAGTTTTGGGACATTGCCGGCGTCAAGGTGCCCGTGGCTATCGTCTTTATGTTTCTAGGCGGCATTCTGGCATCACTATGGATTGGGCCTACCTATGCAGCGGTTCAATCAGCCGCGCCCGTTCACCTGAGAACCCAAGCATCGGCAATGTTTCTGTTTGCCTTCAATTTAATAGGCTTGGGCCTGGGGCCGTTGGTTGTAGGCTTTGCCAGCGATTTACTACAGGAAAGCTACGGCATCTACGGCCTGCGGTATGCATTGGCGCTCAGCATGTTGGGAGTGGTAGTGGGCAGCGTTTTGTTCTGGCTTGCGGCGAAGCGGTATCAGCCGCAAGCGGTGTAGTGGAGCGGGTGCGAGACACTAAAACGTGGACTTAAGGGCTCACCCATAAGTCGATTATCATGACACCAGTCTTGATAGACGGACACCCAGTGTCAGTTTTCTTTACTCCCCTCCCAAAAGGGCAAATCTATCTAAAACTAACCCTATGTATATAATAGGTATTTTCTGATACGGCCTGAGTTTACCCGACACTTTCTTAAGTTAAAATCATAGAAAGTGATACGAGGTGAATCATGGGAAGAGG
>JBGCFE010000207.1:0-34195 GCA_045106775.1 Halioglobus sp. | reverse complement strand
GCAGGTGCTTCCCATTCCCAACGCGGCTTGCCCGCTTCAGAAACCAGCTCTTCGATTGCTTTGATCACTGCCTGCATTTCCTGATGCGCAAACAATACAGCACCCAGCATCTGATCTTCAGACAACTCATCGGCTTCTGATTCAACCATCAACACAGCACCTTCGGTGCCGGCAACAACCATGTTGAGCTTGCTAGTTTCCAGCTCTGCATAAGTTGGGTTCAACAAGTAACCTTTGTCTTCGGTGAAACCAACACGTGCACCACCGATAGGGCCATTAAACGGCGCGCCAGAAATCGCCAGTGCAGCCGAGGTACCGATCATCGCTGGAATATCTGGGTCAATGTGCTTGTCGGCAGAAACTACAGTACAGATAACCTGCACTTCGTTCATGAAACCGTTAGGGAACAGAGGGCGGATAGGACGATCAATGAGACGCGAAGTCAGAGTTTCTTTTTCGCTTGGGCGTGCTTCACGCTTGAAAAAGCCGCCAGGAATTTTACCAACTGCGTAAGCTTTTTCAGTGTAATGCACAGCCAGCGGGAAAAAGTCACGGCCTGGGCGCGCGTTTTTTTCTGCAACAACAGTACAAAGGACAGAGGTGTTTTCTACGGTAACAAGCACAGCGCCTGTTGCCTGACGGGCGATTCGCCCAGTTTCCAGGGTGACTGTTTGGCCACCGTACTGGAATGATTTAGTTACTGGATTCACAATTGTTCTCCACTTCTTTTTTGGGCACATTCGTGTGCCTCATTATGACAACAGGGCGTTCCCATGAACGCCCTGCCAGAGGGTGTAGCTATCGACGCAGACCAAGCCGCTTGATTAGCCCACTGTAGCGCGCAACATCTTTGCGCTTGAGGTAGTCCAGCAACTTTCTGCGCTGGTTTACCATGCGGATCAGACCGCGACGGGAATGATGATCCTGTGAGTGTGATTTGAAGTGTCCCTGTAGCTGCTCAATGTTCGCTGTCAGCAACGCTACCTGTACTTCCGGAGAGCCCGTATCACCTTCACCTACCTGATACTCTTTTACGATTTCTGCTTTCTTTTCTGCATTTAAAGCCATGCTAATTTCCTTTCATTCAATCTGCCCCAGGTGGTTTTCGCCTCTCTAAAGAGTGAATCCCGCCTTTCGTTAATAAAAGAGCCTGTCCGTGCAGATTTACAGACAGGTTCGCGTCACCTCCCGGTGACAATCAGTCGACGTGGCGCAATTCGCCCGTCGTCTAATACTTCGCCCACACCCAGAAACTCACCGGTTTCCAGTGCGACGCGCACAATACCATCACAGGGCGCATTTGGCACCATCACCGGCTGCCCCTGGCGGAGGTAATAACCCCCTGATTCTGTCAGACGAACTAAAGGTAAAGCCCCCAAAGCCGCGTCTGCGGGTGCCAACAAGCTGTCCATATCGGCTAGCTTTTCGTTGGCCTTTAGCGCCTCCAGCGTAGCCAGAGTGACGCTATTATCGAGCGTAAACGGCCCCGCAGCTGTTCTGCGCAGCGCACTCACGTATCCACCACATTCCAGTGCAGCCCCTAAATCTTCAGCCAGAGACCGTACATAGGTTCCCTTGCTGCATTCGAGGCGAATATCCACCTCAGGGGCAACCCCGGGGCGAAACGCCAGCAAATCCAGTGACTTAATCGTCACCTGCCGCGCTTTACGCTCCACTTCTATGCCTTTACGCGCCAATTTATACAACGGCTGGCCATTTTGCTTAATAGCCGAAAACATCGACGGCACCTGCTCAATGGTGCCCTCAAACGCTTTTAACGCCGTAGCTACGTCACTCTCGCTAATAGCAGTGGCATCTACTTGCTCCAGTATCTGCCCTTCGGCATCGCCAGTGTCGCGGCGTGTGCCCAATACAAACGTACTCTCGTATGTTTTATCTGCATCTAGCAGATACTGGGAAAACTTGGTGGCCTCACCAAAGCACAAAGGCAAAACGCCTGTGGCCAACGGATCGAGACTACCGGTATGCCCTGCTTTGGCCGCAAAAAACAATCGCTTAGCCTGTTGCAACGCATGGTTGGAGGATTCGCCCAGAGGCTTGTCCAACACCAAAATTCCATCTACGGGGCGACCTTTGCGCCGGCGGGCCACTCGCTACTCCCCGGTGCCGTCGTTGTCTGATGCTTCACTATCGACTCGCAGACCTATTTCACGATCCGCATCTGCAGCACGGCGAATCAGGTCTTCAAGGCTTCTGCCCTGCCCCACGCTTGTATCAAAGTAGAAACGCAACTGTGGAACGCTGCGCATCGAGCTATCGCGTGACAACGCCTTACGTAAAAAGCCAGAAGCCTTATTGAGAACCTCAGTAGGTTCTTTCGCCTGGTCAGCAGAATCACAGCCCATCAACGTAAAAAATACTTTTGCGTGACCCATGTCACGGCTGACATCAACACCGGTGACACTCACCATACCCACACGCGGGTCGCGAATCTGGTTCTGAATCAAGGAGGCCAACTCGCGCTGCAGATGATCTGCAACGCGCTGGGTACGGGCATATTCCTTCGCCACGGTCTAAACCACACTCGGTGTTATGCGCAGGCTGCTATAGCGAGCGAGCAATTTCTTTCACTTCGTAGACTTCGATTAAGTCGCCGGCTTTCACATCCGTGTAATTCTTAACACCGATACCGCACTCCATGCCGTTACGCACTTCGCTGGCATCATCTTTAAAGCGACGCAGTGATTCAAGTTCGCCTTCGTAAATCACAACACTATCGCGCAAAACGCGAATCGGCTTGGAGCGGTACACAGTACCTTCTGTGACCATGCAACCCGCAATCTGGCCGAACTTGGGTGAACGGAATACGTCGCGCACCTCAGCAATACCCACAATTTCTTCACGCAGCTCGGGTGCCAACATGCCAGACAGTGCAAGCTTCACATCATCGATCAAATCGTAGATCACGTTGTAGTAACGCATATCAACGCCTTCGGCTTCGACCGTATTACGCGCTGCATTATCGGCACGTACATTAAAGCCAAATACAACGGCACTTGAAGTCATCGCCAGATTAACGTCTGTCTCGGTAATACCGCCAACGCCACCGCTGACTATATTTACCTGCACTTCTTCGTTACCCAAATCCAAAAGCGAAGTTTGTATCGCTTCGAGGGAACCACGAACGTCTGCTTTAACAACCACGTTGAGCGTTTTCTTCTCTCCAGCGGTCATGCTCTCGAACATATTGTCGAGTTTGGCAGCCTGCTGACGTTGTAGTTTGTTGTCGCGTGTTTTCTCTTGACGGAAGTCGGCAATCTCACGGGCGCGCTTTTCGCTTTCAACCACAGCAAAAATGTCACCCGCTGCAGGTGTGCCATCCAAACCCAAAATTTCTACAGGGATACTGGGACCCACTTGGTCAACAGGCTGGCCATCTTCATCCAACATTGCCCTGACACGACCAAACTGCAGGCCCGCAAGAACAATATCACCTTTATTCAAAGTACCTGACTGCACCAGTAGTGAGGCAACCGCGCCGCGGCCTTTGTCTAGGCGCGATTCAATAACGATACCCTGCGCAGGAATATCCTTTGCAGCAGTTAGCTCAAGCAACTCTGATTGCAGCAACACCGCATCAAGCAACTCTGGAACACCGTCGCCGGTATGCGCAGAAACAGGGATAAACTGCGTGTCGCCACCCCAATCTTCTGGAATCACTTCTTTCGCAGATAGCTCGTTTTTAACGCGCTCTGGGTCCGCACCCTCTTTGTCCATTTTGTTAACCGCAACAATCAACGGAACACCGGCAGCCTTGGCGTGCGTGACCGCTTCTTCGGTCTGTGGCATCACGCCATCGTCTGCAGCAACGACCAAGATGACGATATCGGTACTCTTTGCTCCGCGCGCACGCATTGCGGTAAACGCAGCGTGTCCGGGCGTATCCAGAAACGAGATCATGCCCGCATCGGTTTCAACGTGGTAGGCGCCAATATGCTGGGTAATACCGCCGGCTTCGCCGTCTGCCACTTTACTTTTGCGAATGTAATCCAGCAGCGATGTCTTACCATGATCAACATGGCCCATGACCGTTACTACAGGCGCACGAGGCTCTAGCGTCCCCTCGTTTTCAGATAAGGTTTCTTCCAGCTTTTCTTCTAGCGCATCGGCACTGATCAGCTTCACGTTGTGGCCAAATTCTTCAACCACTAGCGTGGCAGTGTCCTGATCAATCATTTGATTGATGTTGGCCATGACACCCAACTTCATCAGCTCTTTAATGACTTCGCCAGACTTCACAGACATCTGCTGCGCCAAGCCGCCAACTGAAATCATATCGGCGATTTCAACATCGTGTGTGCGACGCTCCGTGGGCAATTCAAAGCCATGCTTGGAGTGCTCAGCGTGGGTTGCTTTGATCTTCTTGCGACCGCCGCGACGACGCCCTGACCCGCCCTCTGAATCCAGATCAGCCAGCGAAAGGTTGTGTCCACGTTGCTTGCCACGGCCACTGGGCGCGTTTCGGCCCAACTTGCCTGTGCGCTTATTACGATCGCGATCTTCCTGGGGGTTAGCCGTAGGCGCGTCATGCAAACGCTTTGGACGCTTAACGTTTTCTTTCGCTTTCTCTTCTACCTTTTTAGCAGCAGCTTGCGCAGCCTGCTGTTCTTCAGCAATCTTGCGTGCTTCCGCAGCGGCAGCACGAGCAGCCGCTTCATCTGCTTCTTTTTGTTTGCGCCGCGCTGCAGCACGCTGGCGTAGAATTTCTGGGTCGAGCTTAGCTTCTTCTTCAGGCGTTAGCTCGGCCGTTAATGGATTATAGGCAGGCGGCTCTTCTACCTCCACTTCTGGCTCTTCGACAACGGGCGCTTCAACTTCCGGCGTGGGCTCCGGCAGCTCTTCGGTAAGCTCTGCTGCTTCTTCAAGTTCTTCAGAACCGTCTTCAAGCTCCTCCTGATCGCGCTTAACGTAGGTGCGCTTTTTTCGCACTTCTACGTTAACGGTTTTCTTGCCCTGCGACCCGGAAGTACGCAAGGTACTCAGCGTCTTACGTTTTAGCGTAATCCGCTTGGGCGCGTCTGTGGGTTCACCGTGGCTACGCTTCAGAAAGGCGAGCAGCGTCTGCTTGTCCTCATCGGACACAGGTTCAGCGGCCTCCGTGTGAGGAAGCCCCGCCTCTTTCATCTGCGTTAACAGACGTTCAGAGGAAGCGCCAACCACTTCGGCGAGCTGCTGTACTGTCACTTGCGCCATGCAATAATCTCCTTGGTAACCTGTCTTACTTCGGTAAACTTAACCGCTAACCTTGCTCTGCCAGGTTACTGTTCTGCCTCGGCGGCTTCCGCTTCGGCGAACCAAGGTGCCCGTGCTGTCAAAATTAATTCTCCAGCGCGTTCCTCAGTCATATCAGGAATATCCATCAAATCATCTACGCCCTGCTCAGCAAGATCTTCCATGGTAACGATCGCGCGGCTGGCCAGAATATAGGCCAGGTGACGATCCATACCATCCATAGTGAGCAGGTCTTCAGCGGGCTCATTAGCACCCAGCTGTTCTTCAGAAGCGATTGCCTGTGTAAGTAGCGCGTCTTTTGCACGTGCTCTTAGTTCTTCAGCAATTTCTTCGTCAAAGCCTTCGATCGCTGTCAATTCTTCCAGCGGTACGTAAGCTACTTCTTCAAGGGTGGTAAAGCCCTCTTCTACCAATATGTCTGCAACATCTTCATCAACGTCCAATGCTTCAGAGAATACTTTTATCACCTGGCCAGCTTCTGCTTCGTGCTTGTCAGCAGCTTCTTCCAGGCTCATTACGTTAATCGTCCACTGCGTTAAGTCAGCAGCGAGACGCACGTTTTGGCCAGAGCGGCCAATAGCCTGTGCCAGATTGTCTTCTGACACAGCAACATCCATGGTGCCACTGTCTTCATCAACAACAATCGACTCTACTTCTGCAGGCGACATTGCGTTGATAACTAGCTGAGCCGGATTGTCATCCCACAAAACGATGTCAACGCGTTCGTTGTCCAGCTCGTTAGACACTGCCTGTACACGCGAACCACGCATGCCAACACAGGCGCCCACTGGGTCAATGCGTTGGTCATTTGTTTTCACGGCAATTTTAGCGCGTGAGCCTGGATCTCTAGCGGCCGCGCGTATCTGAATAACTTCTTCAGCGATTTCAGGTACTTCAATTTTGAACAGCTCAATCAACATTTCAGAGCAAGAGCGGCTTAAAATAAGCTGTGGCCCGCGTGCTTCAGTACTGATCTCACGCAAGATTGCGCGAACCCGGTCGTTAACACGGAATGTTTCGCGGCCAACCAATTGATCACGTGGGAGCAAACCTTCCGCGTTGTTACC
This sequence comes from Halioglobus sp., assembly GCA_045106775.1. Lineage (GTDB taxonomy): Bacteria > Pseudomonadota > Gammaproteobacteria > Pseudomonadales > Halieaceae > Marimicrobium. Next base: position 27,875 of record JBGCFE010000207.1, on the reverse strand, counting down.
CAAATCAACGATGACATTATCGCGAGTTACTTTCTTCACTGTACCGGCAACTAGCTCGCCAACACGATCCATGTACTGTTCTACTACCTGTGCTCGTTCTGCATCGCGCACGCGCTGCACAATCACCTGCTTAGCCGTTTGCGCAGCGATACGTCCAAAGCCGACGTTTTCAACTTGCTCTTCGTGGATATCGCCTGGCTTCAGGTCAGGATTTTCATCTATCGCTTCTTCAGTGGTGAACTGCGTTCCCAATAAAGCCAACTCATCATCAGGAACAACCAACCAGCGCCGGGTTGAAACATAGTCGCCTGTTTCACGATCAATCTTAACGTGAATGTCTGCATCCTCGTCGTAACGCTTCTTCGTGGCAGTCGCCAACGCCAGCTCGATCGCTTCGAAAATGATGTCTTCCGACACGCCTTTTTCGTTCGATACCGCTTCCGCTACCAGGAGAATTTCCTTCGTCATCTCAAGCCTCGCCAATTCACTTAAAGCAATTAAAAAGCAATTAAATGGCCGGGTGTACCCGCGCCTTGTCTACCGCGCTATGGGGCAGGAGGTATTCATGATCATCTACCTGCACCACAATGTCTTCGCCCTCAATACCCTTGAGAACACCTTTGAAATTGCGCCTGCCTTCAAATGCACTGCGCAATTTCATTTCAACAACCTCACCCACGTAAGCTGAGTATTGTTCTAATTCAAACAACAGACGATCCATGCCCGGAGAAGACACCTCTAATGTGTATTCCCCAGTGATCGGATCTTCAACATCCAGCACTGCGCTTACCTGCTCACTCACCTGCGCGCAATCATCGACGTTAATGCCTTCTTCACGATCGATGTAAACGCGCACCAAGCTGTGCCTTCCCTGTGATAGGTATTCAATACCCCACAGTTCATAGCCCAGTGCCTCTACTGTGGCGCGCAGCATCTGCGTAATCTGCTGATCTTTCCTCGCCACTGTCTAACCTTCCTTCTAGCTAAGTGCCTGTCTTGCGACAAAACCTTTTCGCCAAGAACGAAAAAGCCCCAAAAAAGGGGCTTTTCGTCTTCACACCGTCGGTACATTGGAACTGACGGTGCTAATTGGTAGCGGGGGCCGGATTTGAACCGACGACCTTCGGGTTATGAGCCCGACGAGCTACCAGGCTGCTCCACCCCGCATCAAAACTTCCTCGAACGCAGCAGGCCCCTTGGCTCGCCACTAAATCAGCCAACTCGTCGCTTGGCCTCAATTTCGAGGGTGTGCATTATAGGTAGGGCTATGCGCCCGGTCAACAGCGTGGAGAGCTTTAATCTTATTGATTTTATGACCCTTTTCGGGGGCTCATAGGTCTAGCTCACCTTGCGCAGCTTGACCGCTTGGTTTGAGGCTTACCTTACTTGGATTTGAATCCTCAGTACTGGCCGGCTATCGCGAAGAGAGAAGCGTCGCTTGCCCGGAGGGCTAAGATACTCGCCTCGACGCTTCTCTCCTCGCGATAGCCTGAATCACGCGCTGAATCCGCCCCCAGTGCTAGTCGGCCTATCGCCAGAAGCAGCCGAGCTGGTCGTCTTGCTCATTATCAGGCCGAGTACTGGAGGCCACCCGATGCGAGTATCTCAGCCTTCCGAGCAATCGGGTGGCCCCCAGTACTCGGCCGGGCTAAGAAGTACAAACATCGAGCTCAGGTTGCTCACAGTGAAGCCAGCCACTTACTATTCCAGTGCTGTAGTTTCCACCGCCTGACCATCAGACAACGGTTTTACAGGCTCAGGGGCTGCCGGCTTCTCCTTCAATAGCGTGAACAGCATCGACATCTGCTGCAGCATAATCTCATCAAGCTGATACTGCTGAGACGCTATCTGATTGCGCAGATCGGGCAGCATCTGATTTTGCTGACTCAATTGATTCTGGTGATTTACTTGCTGCTGGTTAAGCTGCTGCTGCAAAGAACTGATGGTCTCCACATGTTGCTGGTCACGCAACATCGCATAGCCCTGTGCAAACGTGAGCAATGCCAGCAAGATCAGCACCAGACCACTACTGCCAACTGCTCTTGGCGGCGCATGTTGAGAGGTATGTACTGCGCTCGATAACGCCTGTGCCTCATTGCTGGAGGAACCTGTTGCGACGTAATCAGCGGCCTCTGGTTGGCCAGCCGCAGATCGCGGTCCAGACAATGCGCCAGGCGATGCTGTCTCTGTTGAGACAGCAGTAAGCGCTGGAACCGCAGTTTCCGGCTGGTCTGTTAGCTCAGAAGCCGCTGTTTCGTTGTTAGCGACGCCCGCAAAGTCATCATTCGCGGCTGTCAGCCGGTACAGCTCGGCTTTATCCAGCGCATCGGCCAGCTCTTCGTCCGAAACATTTTTGGGTATAACAGCGATCGCTCCCAGCGACTTCGCTTCTTTGATGTACTGAGGCGCTGCCTGGGAGGTGTACATGACTACCGGAATGTTTCTAGTGGCCTGATCTTGCTTGAGCCGCGCAAGCACTTGGAAGCCATCCAAGCCCGGCATCACATGATCAAGAAAGATAACATCGGGGATATGACCAAGGTCACGCAGTAGATCTAAGGCCTGCCCCCCGTCGGGCGCGGACTCTACGGTCACGTCAAATTGGGTCAATTGGCTCTTCAACACCATTCTGGCGGTGCGAGAGTCATCTACTACGAGTGCGTTTCTAGCTAACATTGACTTCACCTTCCGGCCCGTATGGCCGGAGAATCCTTCAATCGCACGGCAGTGAGCGCCTTCGGAACGCCCTACTGGCCCTGCTGTTTCAATCAATATTAGGTAGGGAATTTGAAGATCGGTATCGTTTTCTGGAGAAAAGACGAGATAGCGGGCGCTGATTGGTAATTTTGCACACTTTCTTTGTATATCAGTGACTTACGGGGGCACTTCAGGTTCGGTAGCGGTGTCATCGGCCCAAGCTCAGACTGAGGCCCAGCCTGAGCCTAAACCTGAGCCGAGCTAGGCCTTAGCACTAGCGGACTGTTTCAATACTCCAGAGCGTATCGCGCGCATCTGAAAAATAGCCGGCATGCTGCACTTCCATGCGCACATTCCCATCGAGCCTTCGCGGGATGCCAAAGCGTAAGGTTCCCTGACTAGTTTCCCATTCAGCAACGCGAATGAGGCGACCCGAGTTTACTTGGGACGCTAGCGAACCGCTGAAGTCGCCGCGCTCATAGCTTCGAGACGGGCGACCAAATTGACGGATAAGATCTTCGCGCACTTCTTCAAAGAGTTGCTCCGCATCTTGCGGCCTACCATCATTCTCAAAATCTATGATCAGGCCGACCTTGTCCACCGTGCCTGCGGAACCAGCAAGTGCAATACGTTGCCGCTGATCTACTGAGCTAAATAGTCGCATCTCATAGACCACAGCGTCAGGGAACGTCGCAGGCTCTGGAGCACTAGTCTCTAGTAGTTTACGGGTAACTTCATTCAACGTCTGGCCGGGAGCAAGACGCGTCAGCAGTTCGGGTGCGAGCGATAGACTGCCATCCAGACTAGCATTGGCTGCCAGCCGCGTACGCTCACCTGAAACCAAACCCGAGTTAGAGCGACGATCAATGTAATACGTCCAATAGGCGGATACTCTGGTTGCGTCTGTATCGGCTCCGCCATTCAACTGCCGATCATGTAAGTTCACGTCCAAACCCAGCTCATGTTGCCCGTGGGTGTAGTGGTAGTGCAGCGACACATTTTCAGACACCAGATCGTTACCGCTTTGAGACGACCTGTCCTGGTCGAGATAATCGTAGCTTGCGCGGAACGTATGGGCCGCATTACTCAGATTGATTGCCAGAGTGGGCGTCCACTCGCGGCTGTCCCGATTGTTGCCGTCGATGTCTCGGTAGCGAATACCGGGCGCAATACTCCCTGTGAAATCACCCCACGCAAGGCGATGATTCAACTCAAGACCAATCTCAGTTGTGGTCGCATCACCTGCGCTGTTGATGTCATCACTTTGATCGAGCCAGCGGACGTTCAGGCCAGCCACCATAGCGGCAGTTAGCGGAGCGCTAATATCCCCATCGATAACGCTACTAGTGCGATCAACAGTGTTGAACTCATCCGTTACCCACTCTTGATAGGCCCGCAGTCGCCCGCTCGCGTAACCCTGCGCAATCTGAAAAAAGTTTCCACTCAGATCAAGGCCCACAATTTCAGTGTCGAGCTGATTTACTGAATCAAAGCGATCTTCATAGGTTTGCCAACGGCCGCGCAGACCAACACCTGAATCAAACTGCCAGCCCAGGTGCGCTTCATACGAGCGACGATCGTTAACGACAACACTCCCCTGCGGGCGGTAATCAAAGCCGTACTCTTCAAAGCGCAGGCGATAACTCAAGTGGCGATAGGCGGCACCCGATAACTCGGAGAAGAAACCGTGATCATCTCGGTTCTGGCCATCTGCCGCAGAAAAATCGCCATCGTGATCCCCGTCGAAATACGCATACTCTCCTTCGACATTAATATTGTGCTCACCCAAGTCAAAATTGGTTTCACCGGCCAAGCTCACCACCCACTGCTCTGCGTCGAGCAGATTTACGTCCCCTTCTCTTTGGTTATACACAAAGTTCAAACTCAGGCTTCCTAGCGCTGCATTTTCAACTAGCCAGGAGGCACCCGCACTGCCATCCTCTTCAAAATCTATATCGTCCCATTGATTCTGGTTTACACCGGCAAAGAAAATCAGCGAGTGCCGCGCAGCGCCATTGTTCGCTTTTGACTGCAGCTCTAACTGAGTTCCCTTCATTGAGCGCTGTACAGTCCGGTAACTCAAATAAGAATAGAAATCGCCGGCCTCGACTCGATAAGGCAGCGAGCCTTCACCATTTTCATACAGAACACTCACGCGTTCTGCTTTCAAGCCGTTGTCGTCGAAACGATAATCCGAGTGATTTGCTACTCCGTAAACTTGCGCGCGCAAATTTCGAAACGGTGAAAATTTTCGAGTAACACTGACGTTAAATTCATCGTAATACTGGCTACCCTCAAATTGATAGGGGCTGGCTGCCACGTTCCCGTTGATATCGTAGTCTTCAACGCGCAGTGTGTTGCTGCCATGAATTTGCCAGTCATCCGCTTGAGCGCCGGCTGCTGGTACAAAGATTAAAGACCCAGCAGCAGCGAAAACTGACATCACATTTTTCCGACAATAACTACCAGCATAGTTTCGATAATGTTTCATCGCTGATACCCCCCAGTCATTTCCCTAAAGCTAAGAATATATTCCGTCGTACCGGGCAGCTGCACGAGCACTCCATCGCTGTCGTTGTATTCCAACGCCGTGCGCACGACGACAGAGACACGCGAAACCCGCTGCTTAGCCGCAGGGTCGCCAGGAACGGCCTCCTCATGCTGCTGGAGTGTTTGTATGCCCTGCACAGAGAGAATCCGTACCTTGGCGTCGCGCGGCACCAGGGTGTCAATAACATCCTCTAACCGGTCTTTATCGTAGAAGTCTTTACTAAGGTAGGCCTGCATTTCGGGTGTCGCCCAGCTGGCCATCAGTTGCGCCACTGCTTTTTGCACCAACTCCGGCGCCACTGGCTTTAAGTTTTCTACAGGTTTGGCCCCCTGTGGAAGCTCAACGGCGGCGCTGACGGGATTGAAGGAGCGAAATTCTCGGGCTTGCGTTGGAGTCACCGCTGCAAGGAAAAAGACAAGACACGATAAGCCAATCGAACAACGCGCCAAAACTAGAGAATGTGTTCTTCTAGAATTTCTCATTGCAGTTCTCCTATTGAGCTTCAACAGTGATGTTGACGTTAATAATTTGCACACCCGCGTTCATACCCTGTGCAGTTCCCTGAATATCGAAGCTGTCCATTGTTTGCGTGGGGTTGCCCGGCGTTGGGAATGCGCCGAACTGTGAACAGTTAAATTGATAGTTCAACTGCACCTGCTGACCAGCATCCAACGTTCCGTTCGTTGCTCCCACAATGTTCATATATAGCGGCGGAACATCTACTGTGTAATCAATTGCCGTTTCGCCTCCATTTCGTAAAGTCGAAGCGCCAACTGCTTGCGGGCAAGGGCTTTGGCCAACCGTGTGCGTCGCAACAACGCTGGTATCACCGGACACAACCAATACACCCGGCGTTGGCGTTGGCGTGGGCGTGGGCGTCGGCGTGGGCGTCGGCGTGGGCGTGGGCGTGGGCGTCGGCGTTGGGGTGGGTGTCGGCGTCGGCGTCGGCGTCGGAATCGGATTGGGATTTGGCATCGGGCTAGGAGGCGGAGGTGCCGGCCCATCAATCGCCCCAAAGTCAGAACTAAACGACGAGCGTAAAGACTGCGAGTTCCATATATTGTCGCCGAAGATTTGAATGCTCTGCTCCAACTCGAAATAGACCGAATCAGAACCCTGATAATAATGCTGCAAGCGGTGATTGATAGACTCGCACTGTGTGCTTTCACAGTTGGCAAACAATTCACTCACTGTTTTAAATTGCGCTCGCACTTTACCGATATCACGGTAAAGCGAAGCTATCGTTTCCTCCAATGGGCTACGTTGGGCTGGCGGTGTCGCAAGCGCGGAGGCTGTTCCGCTGCCTCGGCTAATAGAATTTAAGCTGTATTCCGCTTCGCTGAGCTTGTGCTTCAAATTCGCCAGTAAATCTGGCAACCGGTTTAGCTCCGCTGCCAGTTTTTCACACGCCCAACACTTGGCCACATACGGCCCCTCCCAACCATCGAAAGTTGCCAATTGAATGTTGCTCACCTCACCGGCGGCGTCTTTGCGTCTCGCCGGCGTCAGTGGGTTCTCCAATCGTGTCACTCCGCGAATCTTGAATTTCTCGCCGTCCTGGCTCAAAGCGTCATCGCGCGTTCGACTAGTGAACCATTGGAAATCAGTGAGGCCCGCTGGCTGCGAGTCGATAAGCTCATCTTGCGAGATAACATCTATTGTGGGAGGCGACACATTCTTGGCTTTTCTGGATTCACGTGCTGCTATCGGCGTCGCGATCAGAGCCGTTGCCAGCGCAGCATAAACAAACTTATGCAGTAGCAACTGGTGTGTTGCGCGTGTATTTGGAGTCATACCAGTACCCTCTTCGCTTAATTTTTTTAGCGGCAAGCGCCACTGTCTTCGGCACTACCAACGCTGTAACTGCCACTATTGGTGCCTATAAGTTCAACGTTCTCGTTGTTCTTATTGGTGATGCTGTTAACGCGATAATCATACTTACCGTAACTGTAGATTTTGTGGCGCAAACCAATGCTGTAAGCACTGTCGAGGGACAATTCGTATGTTTCACTGTCCCCCGCGCCCGATACCGATACATTGACGTTATCGCCAGTGTCGATATCTCCAGTAAAGCGGAGGCTAAAACAAGCGAAACTATACGAAACGGAATGCGTCACGCCACCTGACGAGGTGCTAATGCGCGCCTCGGGCTTCTTCTCCACAGGTGGTGGCTTATCAACCGGTGGCTTCACCGGCACCGTAACCACAGGAGGCGGCGTAACTGACACAGGAGGCGGCGTAACTGACACAGGCGGCGCAGGACGATTTTGAGGTGGCGGCTTAGTGGGCGCGGCGGCAGGTGGCTTGGCCGGTGAACTAGCGGGTGGGCTGGGTAAAGCCACTTGCGGCTGCGTCGCTCCGCCTGCTAATGCGGAACCGGAATGCAGGTTGGTGCCCGTCACACTACGCGCGCCCTCCAGCGAGAAGCTAGCTCCGTCTCCTAGCGATACATAACTGTCCTGGGGTGGCAGTGATATCCAGCTTTCCTCCTGAGACAGCCAGCTTCCGGGGCCAAAGGAAAAGTAAATGGGATCAACAGGGCTTATTTTTTCACCAAAACCGCCCACCGAAATAAGTGTTTCTTCTTCAGCTTCGTCACCGCTACTTCCATCGGCGCTACTATCCGTACCAATACCCGTACTGCTACCGGTTGAGCCGGCATTTGTATCAGCCGTTTCAGACTCATCAATTTCGCTGTCATCATCTTCATCAGCGCGACGAATCGCCTTACCGGTGAGCACCGGTACTAAATTTTTCCCGGGAGTAACATTAGAGCTGGGCGCTTTGGCGGCCGCCGCTTCCTTTGCATCTCTGGCCTTTTTCGCTGCCAAGCCCTTGGCCTCACGCGCTGCTTTTTCTGCATCTGTGAGTTCGTTAAAGTTCCAGCCTGGCATATGGTCCATTTTGTAACCACGGTTGGCATACTTTTCGTAGAGCTTGCGCAAATCGCTGGGCGAGTGAATCAGCTTTACATCACCGTTGGGCAGCAGCGCAGGAATAGGAAAATCCGCCGCCTCCAATTCATTGGCGAAGCGATTCGCCGACCCGTGGTGTACAAGATTGCCGCCTTTGTAGCCGGCGTTTTTGGCGGCGTCATTGAGCCTGTTCATCGTCTCAACTTCGTTAACGCCGATATTGCCCATCTCTGCCATTTGATCGGGGTTGTCCACCATGCCCCCAGACCCACGCTTACTCGACACAGCAAATAAATCATAATCTGCCGTGATTGGCCGTGGCGGGTCGCTAAAATCGGCAAGCACTTTTATTTTCTTTCCGTCGGGCCCCTCAATCTCCAATTCCTGTGCAATCGCCTTTTTTGGTTTCTGTTTTACCCATTTACCATCTTTGTACTTATACCAATCCTGACCCAGCGCCTTTTTATTAAGCTCGTGGTATTCACGAATTTTTTTCGGCGTAACGCCGGTTGCCAGCTCGCCCGTCGGCGTGCCCATTTTGCTATAGATGGGATCAACGGGAATCATGCCTGCCTGTGGCCCCCAGTCAGAACTCTTGCCCTTTATGTTCATCCCTTTGGTTGCTGCGTCGCCTTTAATCAGCGCTGTAGCATGAGGATTCACGGGGCGGAACAACAAGATGGTGCCATCGCGCTTTGCGACTTCGGAGAAAGCTTCCAGATGCTCGGGAACCATGTTGCTTTCGCGCACAGCAATGGCACGCAATTTTGGATCGACGGTGTCAGAAAGCCAATCATCTGCCCGGTTTCCTGTGCGCGCCGCTGCGCCGGCTGGAGGCACTTCTGCATCGGCTGCCCTACTCGCTGCACCGGCCTCAGTCACTTCATCAACCCTACCTACGGCGCCCGCAGCACCGACGTTAGTCGCCTTGTTTGCTCCGCGAACAATTTTGAAGGCTTGCGCACCGGCTTTAAAAACAGCCTCTTCGCCCCCCACTACGGTGGTAGTCACGTAACCGGTCTTATCGAGCATGTTTTCGATGCCCTTCTCACCTTTACTGGCTTGCCGCTCTACGTAACGATCCATAGCTTGACCCGCTTGTGTCGCCATGGCCGTTAAGCGAAGCGCAACTTTGCCGCCCTCTGGGTCATCGGCGTCCAACAGCGCACCCGCGGCCCTCGTACCACCATAAATTGTTTCCAAGTTCTCTCGGCCAGCAACATTTACATCTATGCCATACCCGTTCAAAGCAACTTCAGTAACTTCCAGAGCCGTGTCACCTAGCTCAACACCCAGTACAAACAAGTCGACAAGACCATCTTTAACCGCTCTGGCCGAACCTTTGCCATACGCGGCGTAGCGCGTCACAAACTTCCCAGGGTCGGTCAGCAGGGTTCCGATGTTTGTTGCGTAGTAGTCTTGAACAAACGTACCCACGGTATTTTTGTGCTGGGTATTGTCAGGCGCCGAAAAAGCAACTTTAGAAGCGGTGTTAGCGGTAGCAACAACCGCGTCTTCATCGATAAAGTCGACCGCTGTTTTCGGATCCTCACCATTTTCGCGCGCGCGTTCTCGAATCTTTTGCCGTAAATCACCTGAATTGGTTGGGCCAATACCGTCGTCCCGATTTTCCTGGTAGGTACGCGTTAGATCGCGTTTGAACGTTTTCAGCGAAGACTGCTGTGACTGCTCCCATTGGTCATGCGCCTCCTCTATCTGCGCCTTGTCGTTTTTCAGCGCCTCTGCAATGCCTGTTTGGCCTGACTTATTGGCCTTGGCAATAAGCTCGTCCATGATTTTTAGTGTCTGCGTGAACTTGGTGTTACCCACTTCCAACTGCGCTTCCTTGGTGTGTATGCGCGTGGCCATTTCTTCTGCTACACCGGTGCGCTCCCGCAATTCTTTTTTTGCCGTCTTGGGATCTGCTTTAGCAATAGCCAATTCAATCCGATCTTCATAGCGCGCTGAATCCTGTATCGTTTTGTTAAGCGCAGCGCCGAAGGTTTCCAGTTTTTTAGAGTAGGTTTTCATGGCCATTTCGGCCGCACCAATCTCAGCCTGTAATTGATCTGTTTCGTCATCGTCCCAGAGTTTTTGCAGAACAGTCTTGTTGGCATTTTTTGCTTTTAATGCCGCTTCGGCGTCAGCCTTGCGCTTCTTTGCATCTTGATAAAGCCTTTGGTTGCGATCATAGGTGTCCTTTATTCCCGCAATTTGTTTCTTATGTTGTACGCGACCTTCAGCCAACTGTTTCTCAAGGCTTTCAACCGAAATAGCCTCCAAACCCTGCGCAGCCAATACGCCAGACCAAACAAGGGATACCGATAGAAAAAGCAAACGCATTTTTTGCTCCATATCAGCCTCCCGTTATCGCGCTAGCGCGTTTTTTGAGATCTACTAACTGCTGCGCCGATTTGTCATCGACAGCCCCGAACTCGACAAGCCACCGCCATTCCTTAGGCGCATTGCTGCGATAGCTTGGTAGTACCTTGTCGATGAAATGCCGCGCAAGCTGCCTGATTTTTGTGGTGCACTGTCCCGCCCGAGCCTGCGGGGGCCGCTCACCGGTGTTCCAATAGACGATACAAGGGTCCGTTGTCGCCAACCGACTTGGCCCCGCATCCTCTTCCTCTGGCTCCGGTGGGCGCCAGTGAATATGCCCACCAACCGAGTAAGTTGTTCGTGCAGGCAGACAACCTTTGGGGCCGGAGTCCGGGGCCCATGGGTGCCAGGCAACGACAGTCCCAGTAATGCTCACAAAATTTGGCTGGTGCAATTTCGGTGGCGGCATGCCCGGGGGAATATAGCCTGGATCTAAATCAACCCACCCCATGGGAGGCTCGCCAGGAAGACCTGTGGGAATAGGAGGGCCGGGCAACACAACCTTGCCCTGAACATCTAAGCCGGCGCCACCTGGCGGCACGGTTACCGACGAGGGAAACGTAAGAAAACGCAGGTCAGTGGTGAAAATGGAAACGTTTTGTGCGGTGGAGCAGTGATTTTTGATATTGAGCAGAACAGGAAATTTTTGCTCGAAGTAGCGCTCCCCCCAATCCCAGTCCACTTTGCTAGCATGTGCACCCGGACTGCGATCACCCATATTGCTGCCAGGTTGTCGCTCCCACTGCGTACCAGGGTCTTTATTGGGATTCTTTAGTGGGTGGAAAGGGTCAGTAAAAGAGTCGTAGGGCTCGTTGGGATCACCGGTAAACGCGTTTCCAAAGCCGGGCTGGGTTTGACCTGGGTCATAGGCGTCCTCCGACCAACCATCCGGTGGATTGTCACCAGACCAGTTGGCGGCATCCCCCAGAACGAAGGGGCTAGCAGCCTGCAGAAGAGCAAACACGCAGGTGCCTGAAACAAACTTTGTGCACGAACTCATAACCACCCCCTGCTAGTGACGGGTGGCGTAGCCTTTGAGTTTCGCCTTTCAGCAAGCCCCACTGGCCGCATCTCACCGCATCAATAGCCTGCAACACGCCTTCGATAGTACAAGCGTGCGCTGTGGGCTACATACGTCAAAAGACGTATGTCGTGGAAATCATTTCAGTTTTGGTCGATTCGACTCCAGCGCCATCCAGATAACTTCGGCCTGACGCTTGGCACCCGTTTTCTCCCTCAGCCGCTGCATGTGGGTGCGTACCGTGTGTTTGCTGATGTTGCGCTCTTGCGCATATTCAGTGGTGTTAACCCCGGCACATAGATTAGCCAGAAGATCCTGCTCGGCGGCCGTCAAATCATAGCGCTGGGCAAAGGCATCAATACGCGCCTGCTTCCGGTTAAGCTGATGCTCGGTAGCAGCTAGCACTTCCTCATAGAGTTTTGGGTCTAAGCGCTCAAACACTTCTTGCAGGCGCGCCAGCTGGTCGGGCTCAGACAGCAACTCATGGGGCAACATACCCAGTGCCTGAACATTGGCCAGTGCGTCGCCATGCGAGCTGGCTTTATCTGTGGGGCCGCCTTTAGTGCCATTGTCGCTTGGTGATTTACTTCTGCTCAAAGTTTCCTCTCGACCAAAGCGCGTTGGTAGTTGCTATACTAATGAGTACTCGCATTTAGTGTATAAGCAATCAGATGACTTTCTCAAGCAATCTTGACGCCAGTGAAAAGTCACGATGTTCAGCCCGGGTAGACAACTATGGCTAGTTCGCTAGATTCCGCTGTAACCCTAACGCCTGCAGTTCGCCTCGCAGGGCTCACAGAGTTAGGCCTGGTTAACGCAATAAAATCTGAGCGAGCGAAGGTTCTGCGTTGGCTCGATCATGCCTATGCACGCATTGAAAACCGGATAGTAGAGCGGGTGCTCCTGAATCGAATACGCGCTGCATTTCCTCATATCAGCGACCCGACGGCAGTCACTACACAACTGCAAAACTACCGTGAGGCCTATAGCATTGGCAAGATGTCGACCTTGGCGAATCCGATTGCGCAGGCCATGTCTTCGGCGGCAGTTCATTTGCGATCAGCAAACAATGCACCTGCAAACGCAGCATGGCTGAGCGACCCTTCGAATGCGGCAGGTATTCTTTTGTACACCGCCGGTGGCGGGTTTATATTGCCGCCATCACGCGCTCAAATCGACTGTGCACAACGCTTAGGGGCTGCCAGTGATTGCGCCGTGCTGTTGAACCAACACTCGCTCTCACCCGAAGCGCCCTTTCCCGTACCCATTGAAGAAACCATCGCTTTGCTCCAATGGCTTGGCCAAGAGTTTCCCGATAAAAAAGTGGTGGTGGCTGCAGATACAGCAGGCGCCTCCATATCACTTGGGGCGTTGTTACAAATGCGCAACAACGCTGAGGCTCAGCCCGCCGGCTTGCTGCTTTTTTCACCCTGGGCAGATTTAAGCTTGAGCGGCTGGTCGTACATCACCAAGAGTTCCACATCAGATAGCCCTTTCAGAATGGAAACGGCTGCCTTCTGCGCCAAAATCTATTTGCAGGAAGCAAGTTCAAACAACCCGCTTGCCTCGGCGATTTACGCCGATGCGGATGATCTACCACCGTTTTCTATCCACACCAGCGAGTACGACATGCATTTTGATGACGCGTTGAAGTTGGTAGAAAAAGCAAATACTGCGGGTGTTTCGGCGAAGATGAATTACTGGGATAGCCCACGCCATCATCTGGAGAGGTTCAACAACAAAGAGGCCAAAGATTCCATTGCTCTAGCAGCCGCCTTCATAACCACTTGTCTACAAACGCGCAGCCAAGGCAGGCTGGGCTAATTAGAAGGCGGGACTTAACGCGCCCGGCCAGGGCCGCACGAGCACCGCGGTATCGCAGTTGGACAGTAAGGATGGTGCCGAAGGCGGGACTTGAACCCGCACGAGCATAGCTCACTACCCCCTCAAGATAGCGTGTCTACCAATTCCACCACTTCGGCTAAAATCGTTAAATCTACTCGATGGTCGGGATTTCCTCACCGATAACATCAGTTGCAACCGGGATATCGTCCTCGACTACCGGCAGCTCTTCAATAGCAGCAGGTACTTCGACCGCTGCGGGAATCTCTAAATCAAGATCGTTGGTGGGCGCTGATTTTTGAGTCGCCAACAGCGCCAGACTAAAGCTGCTGGCAAAAAATAGAGCAACTAGCCAAGCCGTTGCCTTGGTCAGCACACTCCCACTGCCATCACTGCCAAACAGGGTTTGCGAACCGCCGCCGCCAAATGACGCGCCCATATCCGCACCTTTGCCCTGCTGGAGCATAATTAGCCCGATGATGGCCAAAGCAACAACAAGGTGGCCTATCAAAATCAACTGTTCCATACACTTGTCCCTCCGCGGGACTGCTTAGCTTATTCCGCCGCTGCGTTGGCAGCCACGATAATCTGAGTGAAATCTTCTACCTTTAGCGCCGCACCACCCACCAGTGCTCCATCAATATCAGGTTGCGCAAACAGCAACGCCGCATTGTCGGGCTTGACGCTACCTCCATAGAGTAGCTGCAACTCTTCCGCCGCCACCCCCTTCAGCCCACGCACATGCTCTCTTATAAAAGCATGCATCTGTTGTGCTTGTTCAGGACTTGCCGTCAGCCCTGTTCCTATTGCCCAAACTGGCTCATAAGCAACTGTAAGACCCGCCAGGCTTAACTGATCCTGCAGCGCGCCGGCTAATTGCGCTGCAACCACCGCCTCTGCTTCGCCAGCTTCGCGTTGCGCCTTCGACTCACCAACACACAGTATTGGCCGCAGCCCAGATTCTACGGCTGAGCCAATTTTGGCAGCGACCAACTCATCTGACTCGCCATGATACTGGCGACGCTCTGAATGCCCAAGAATGACCCATCGGCAACCCATGTCTGCCAGCATTTGCGACGACACCTCACCGGTGTACGCACCAGCCTGAACATGACTGCAATCTTGCGCGCCAACAGAAAGGCCACCAGCTTCGGTGCGTGCGAGCGCCTGCTGTAAATGCACGTAAGACGGACAAACGACTACGTCAACCGCTCCAGCATCCGCATCGAGAAGGCCTCCAAGAAGCTCATCTACGCTGCTTCGCGAGCCATGCATTTTCCAGTTACCTACAATTAACGCCTGGCGCATTCAAACTCTCGGGTCAAAAAAGCGGCCGCAATCTTAACGAAGTTGTGCTGCGGATACAAGAATTGAGGGGGCATGAAGCCGTTTCGGGGGGCTAGGAGGTTATAGAGGTATATGGAAGAACACACACCGGATTAAGCCACGGGAAACCACTCTTCTACCAAGACCACCAGTATTTACCGGGATCACCCTTATCTACCGGGGTCACCTATCGAGCGTTCGCGTCAGCCAAGAATGCTCTCAACCTGGGAGGCTAGCTCAGCGCACAATGGCTGCACTGCTGTCTGGTCGCGCCCTTCGATCATCACTCTCACTACTGGCTCAGTGCCTGAAGGCCGCAATAAGACTCGACCCTCGTCGCCCAACCGGGCCTCCATCGCAGAAACAGCATCGTGGATCGCCGGATACTCATCTAAGACAACTTTGCCTTTCACAGTAACGTTAATCATCGTCTGCGGGTACATGGTGATGCCTTTACGCAATGCACATAGGCCACCTTCGGTCGATTGCAATGCCATTAACACCTGCAACGATGCGACGATACCATCACCGGTTGTGGTCACATCAGAGCAAATAATATGCCCAGAAGATTCACCACCTACTGCCCAGCCGTTGGATTCCATCAGCGCCTTAACGTAACGATCCCCGACATTAGCACGTGCAAACTGTAAACCTGAATCGCGTAGCGCAATCTCCAAGCCAAGGTTAGACATTAGCGTGCCGACAACACCCGCGTCGCTATGGCCGCTGGCCACGCGGTGCATGGCAATAATGTAAACCAGCTCATCGCCATCAATAAGATCGCCCTGGCCATCCACCATCAGCACGCGATCACCGTCGCCATCGTAAGCGATGCCTATATCTGCTTGAGTTTCACGAACAAGCGCAGACAATGCTGCGGTATTGGTGGAACCCACGCCTTCATTAATGTTAAAGCCATCGGGCTCAACACCCATGGTATGCACTTGCGCACCCAACTCACGAAGCACGCTGGGCGCAATGTGATACGTCGCGCCATGTGCGCAATCCACTGCAATGCGCAATCCACGTAGACTAAAACCTTCAGGAACAGTGGATTTGCAAAACTCGGTATATCGACCTGCGGCATCATCAATACGTACCACCTTGCCCAGGCGGTCTGAGGAGACCGTGGTGATCTCTTTATCTAGCTCATCTTCAATGGCGTGTTCAATTTCATCAGACAGCTTGGAACCGTCTGCGCCAAAAAATTTGATGCCATTATCGTGAAACGGATTATGCGAAGCGCTAATGACGATCCCTGCGTCTGCATTTTGCTTTCGTGTCATCAAAGCAACCGCCGGCGTGGGCATTGGCCCCAGTAGCTTTACATCAACGCCTGCGGCAACCAGACCCGCTTCCAGTGCAGACTCAAACATGTAACCGGATATACGTGTGTCTTTACCAATCAATACAGTAGCGTGACCACCCTGGCTGGCCTGCTGCGCGAAAACTCGGCCACTGGCCCAGCCAAGTTTCAACATAAAATCAGGCGTGATGGGGTACGTGCCAACTTGGCCGCGAATGCCATCTGTTCCGAAATATCGTTTAGTCATTAGCCCCGTACTCCTCAACTGCTTCCCACATCGCTAACGCATCAACTGTGGCCTGGACATCATGTGTCCTCACAATGCGCGCGCCGCGCGAAGTAGCCTGTAATGCCAGCGCTAACCCTGCGGGAAGGCGCTCGTCCACTTCGCGGCCGAGTAATTTGCCAATCATCGATTTACGCGAAAAACCTACCAATATCGGCAAGCCTAGCGCATGCAGGCGGGGTAAATCCCGCACTAACTGTAAATTATGTGACAGAGTTTTACCGAATCCGAAACCGGGGTCTAACACCAGCCGCTCAGGGCCAATTCCGTGAATTTGGCAGGCAGATATCCTCTCCTCCAGAAAATCCACCACCTCGGCAGCAACATCGACATAACGCGGAGAATCTTGCATATGTTGCGGCTGGCCCTGCATATGCATCAAACAGATGGGCAACCCGGTTGCAGCCGCCGCGTCTAATGCTCCCGCCCGTGACAAAGCCCGCACATCGTTAATAAAGCCTGCGCCCAAAGAGGCCGCTTCAGTCATCACCTTTGCTGAACTGGTATCGACGGAAATGACAACATCCAGCTCCCGTTTTATCGCTTCTACCAGAGGCAAAACCCTGTCTAACTCCTGTTCGAGCGAGACTGCCTCTGCACCGGGGCGCGTAGACTCACCACCGACATCGAGCATCCGTGCACCCGCATCAACCATTTCACACGCTCGAGAAAGCGCCTTCGACAAATCTAAGGAAGCATCTTTATAGAGTGTACCGCCGTCAGAAAAAGAATCAGGGGTGGTATTGATAATCCCCATAACGATGGGGCGGGAAAGATCCAGAATGCGCCCTCCACAATTTAGTGAAGGGCTGCTCTGCTTAAGGCTTGCAGACATTATTAGCTAAAATGATACATCTGAGGAACAGATGCACCAGGCAGATCAATGTTCGCCAGCGGGCCCGCCGATGGGGCTGCCGGAGTCGGGAGCAGATTCATCAGTTGGCGCTGCCGGCGCATCGTCACTAGGGCCGCCCCAATCTTTCGGTTCACGCGGTTCGCGCCCCGCCATGATGTCGTCAATTTGTTCAGCATCGATCGTTTCATAGAGCATTAACGCGTCCGCCATCATGTGTAACTTATCGACATTCTCGTTGAGAATAGTTTCTGACGTCGAATAGCAGCTATCGATGATCTTTCTCACTTCCTGATCAATTCTCCGCGCAGTCTCGTCGGAGATCGACTGGTTACTTTGGCCAGCGCTGCGACCGAGAAAAACCTCCTCGCTGCCTTCGTCATACATCAGCGGCCCCATCTCTTCAGAGAGACCCCACTTAGTAACCATGTTTCGCGCAATTTCGGTGGCGCGCTGAATATCGTTTGAAGCACCGGTAGTAATGCCATCTCGCCCAAGCGTCATTTCTTCTGCAATACGCCCGCCAAACAAACTGCAAATTTGGCTGATGATGTGCCGGCGGCTGTGACTGTAACGATCTTCCTCTGGAAGAAACATAGTTACGCCTAACGCGCGGCCGCGTGGAATGATACTGACTTTGTAAACAGGGTCATGCTCGGGAACCAAACGCCCTACAATTGCATGCCCAGCCTCGTGAAACGCAGTGTTGCGCTTTTCGTCTTCAGACATAACCATCGATTTACGCTCGGCGCCCATCATGATTTTGTCTTTGGCCAGCTCAAACTGCTGCATACCTACGGTACGAACGTTTGCACGCGCCGCGAACAACGCCGCCTCGTTCACCAAGTTTGCCAAATCGGCACCGGAAAAGCCGGGAGTACCACGCGCAATTTTGGAAGGCTCAACGTCTTCTGCCAGAGGTACTTTGCGCATATGCACTTTCAAAATTTGCTCACGACCGCGGATATCTGGAAGGCCAACCACCACCTGGCGATCAAATCGACCGGGGCGCAGTAGCGCGGGGTCTAATACATCGGGGCGGTTGGTAGCCGCGATCACAATAACGCCGTCGTTAACTTCAAACCCGTCCATCTCTACCAACAATTGGTTCAGGGTTTGCTCGCGCTCATCGTGACCGCCACCCAAGCCTGCACCACGATGCCGACCTACCGCGTCAATCTCATCAATGAAAATGATGCACGGCGATTGTTTCTTGGCCTGCTCGAACATATCGCGCACGCGAGACGCACCTACGCCTACAAACATCTCAACAAAGTCTGAGCCTGAGATAGAAAAGAACGGCACTTTCGCCTCACCCGCTATCGCTTTGGCCAGTAGCGTCTTACCTGTACCGGGCTGGCCGACCATCAATACGCCGCGCGGAATTCGGCCACCGAGTTTTTGAAAGCGGCTGGGGTCACGCAGAAACTCAACCAGTTCCTGAACATCTTCTTTTGCTTCATCAACACCGGCGACATCTGCAAAGGTTGTCGTTATCTGATCTTCACCCAACAACCGCGCCTTACTCTTGCCGAAGCTCATGGGGCCTCCACGGCCACCTGAGCCGCCCTGCATCTGGCGCATGAAAAACATAAAGACCGCAATGATGATGAGAATAGGAAAGCTAGCCACCAAAAGCTGGCTCCACACGCTTTGCTTTTCGGGCTTACGGCCTTCTACAACTACTTTGTGCTTTAGGAGATCATTGATGAGTTCAGGGTCTTCCACCATCGGGCGAATGGTTTCGAACTTAGTGCCATCGTGACGCTCACCATTAATGGTAAGACCATCGACGACCACTTTTTTGATCTGATCCTGCTGAATTTCCTGGATCAATTCGGAGTAACCCACCTGAGCAGGCTGGCCCTGAATATTGAAATTGTTAAACACCGACAACAGCACTACCGCTATTACCAACCAGAGCAATAAATTTCTAACCATGTCGTTCAATGCTGTTCCCTCACCGATGCCGGCGTTTTTTGCCAATTTACTATACTTGGGACGATCCCACCACGTTTCAAGATGCCACTTTCTTTGAGGTTAACGCCGGTCATTGCTGGCCAGAAAACCCTTTTGCAACCAAATACACTTCGCGAGACCTGGCTCGAGACGCCTTCGGCTTTCGAGTAACCACTTGCGAAAACTCCGCTCGGGCAGCCTGAAGAAGCGAATCAAAGCCCTCACCCTGAAAAATCTTGGCAACAAACGTACCACCGGGGGCCAGTACTTTGATTGCCAGATCCAGTGCCAGTTCCACTAGATACATCGCTCGCGGCTGATCCACCGCGTTCATGCCGCTCAAATTGGGCGCCATATCCGAAAGCACCACACCCACTGGCTGGCCATCAATTGCCGCCAGGATGCGCTCGAATACAGCATCATCCGTAAAATCGCCCTGAATAAACTCCACCCCGGCCAGCGAATCCATTGGCAGTATATCTGAAGCAATAATACGCCCAGAGTGACCAGCCAGATCAGCCGCCACCTGCGACCACCCACCCGGCGCACTGCCCAGGTCCAGCACCGTCGCCGCTGGGACGATGAGCCGATCTTTGTCCTGCAGCTCCAAAAGCTTGTAGCAAGCGCGCGAGCGATACCCTTCGCGCTGTGCCTGCTGCACATAGGGGTCGTCTCGATGCTCCTTAAGCCACGCCTTGCTAGAAGAGTGTTTTTTGGCCATGCAATTTGGTTGCCGTAAAAATAGCGCATAAACAGCGCAGCTGGAGGGCGCTTACCCCATGATGCCTTGTGCCCAAGCGCGCCTTGTGTAGAATGGCCGGCCCTGAACAAAGCGCCAGCTATTGTACTGTACATCGGGCGCAAACATCGCACTTGAATCTATCACCCCAGTGTACCTTGGAAGGCGTAAACGGAACCAATCATGAGCAACAATTCAGCGCTAAATGTGAAACAGTTACGGGCTATCGGCCACAAGCTGAAACCCATTGTTACCATAGCGGGCAATGGGCTCTCGGAAACCGTACTGGCGGAGCTCCACCGAGCCTTAAAAGATCACGAGCTAATCAAAATAAAACTTGCAGTAGGCTCGCGTGAGGCACGCGCAGAAACCATACAAAAGGCGTGCGAACAAACCGGCGCTACACTCGTACAGAGTATTGGCAATACAGCTCTACTCGTGCTGCGTAGTAAAAAGCCTGACCCTAAATTGTCAAACCTTATTAAACCTGTGTCTGCCTCAAATGCATAGCCATCGCAACGCTAACTAAAACCCAAACCTAGCAGCGTAGAAATTTGATACACCGCCAACGCAGCGATGTATGCAAGCGCAAAGTAGGCGGCAAACATTTTTATCGCCAGCGAGCTAGATTCACTTTCCTTCGCAAGAATAGCCACCGTAGAAACACACTGCAGGGCAATCGCAAAAAAGACGAGCAAGGCCAGTCCAGAGCCCAGTGACAAATCTGCATTTTGAATATGCTCTACCAACGGCGCCATGTTTTCATCGGCTGATTCAATACCGAAGATGGTGCCAAGGGTACCCACAAAAACTTCACGCGCTAGGAATGAGCTAAAAATGGCGACGCCATAGCGCCAGTCCAAACCCAGTGGAGCAAACATGGGCTCTAAAACCTGGCCAATCTGCCCAAGCCACGACGCGCCAAGATCTGCGCCATAATTAGGAAAGTAACCCAGCACCCAAACCACGACGGTAACAGCGAAAATGATTTTGCCCGCCTTAGTCACAAAGTGCTTTGAACGGTTCAGCGCGTTGCGCAGCAAAGGCGCTACACTGGGCAAGCGATACGGGGGCAACTCCAACACAAAGGGTAAATCCGTGTAGTTATCTGCACTTGCTCGCGACACAAACGCAGTCACCAACAAACCACAGAACATCCCGAAGAAATAGATTCCGAACATCGCCAGGCCCTGCCAACCCACCAACCCACCTAACGCTGTAGTAGAAGGTATGAAGGCAGCGATCAACAACGTGTAAACCGGTAGCCGCGCCGAGCAGGGCATTAAGGGAATAGCCATGTAAGTGAGCAGGCGCTTGCGCGGCGAATCAATCGCGCGAGCAGCGTAGATCGCTGGAATAGCGCAGGCAACGCCTGACAGCATGGGAATAAAGCTCTTACCTGTGAGCCCAAAAAAACGCAGCGGCTTATGGCAAATTAAGGCCGCTCTGGCCATGTAGCCTGAATCCTCGAGCAAGCCAATAATAAATGTCAGCACAAAAATTTGCGGCACAAACACTAAAAACGCACCGATACCACCAAACAAAGCATCCGCCGTAAAATCCTGCAGCAACTGATTGCCGATGCGCGGGACTATCGTGTCTGCCATCGCCCCCAGCAGCATTTCAACGCCATCCATTAGCGGCGCCGACCAAGTAAATATGGATTGAAACAGCAGATACATAATGCCAAAGAACGCAATGCCACCCATGCCTGAATGCAAAAATATGCCATCCAGCTTAGTTTGCGAACCCACAAGAATATCGCCTTCTGGGCCATACAACTTAGCCAGTGCATGGGCTTTTAGCCGCAACGCTTCATCAGAATCTTGAGCCAACTCGCTAGCGGTCTCTGCGTCGGAAATCGCAATGGAATCGCCTTTAATGGCGTCAATGATCGCGTCCAGGCCCTTTCCAGAACGTGCAGAAATTGGCAGGACATCCGCTTTCAGAGCGTTCGCCAAACCAGCAACGTCAAGGTTAAGTTTGTGCTTGTCATAAACATCGATCATGTTTGCCAGCACGGTGACGCGTTTACCGCGCCGCTGGCAATCTCGGATGACCTGCAATGTGAAGTACAGGCTTTTTTCCAATCGTGTGGCGTCAATCAAACAGAGCACACGGGCTACGTCAGGGTTTTCCAGCGCTGCTTCAAATTGTGCAACTGCCACTTCTTCTTCGGCAGAAATTGCCTGTAGGGAATAGGTGCCAGGAAAATCGACCAAATCGATATCGGGCAATGACTGCAGTTTGCCAACACCAACATCAACGGTAATGCCCGGAAAATTGGCGACCTTTTGCTGCAACCCCGTTAAACGGTTAAACAACAGGCTCTTACCCGAGTTCGGGCTGCCGATGAGAATGACTTTGCTCATTGAGGCTCTCTACGCTTCATTGCCGGTTAGACGCACTTCAACATGGGCAGCCACTTCGTCGTCTAGCGAAAAGATCGTGTTACTGACGCGATAAACCTTGGGTGCACCGAATGCAAGCGCGCGAACACACTGCACTTTCTCGCCAGGATGAAAGCCAAACTCCATCAAACGAATGCGATACTTTTCTGCGAGGGTATCGTTATAACCAACGATTTCACATTGATCCCCGGTTTTGAGGGACCACAGAGACTGGCTCATGCACTGGTGCCTAGCGTCCAAAAAAGAGTGCACCATACTAAATGAGAATTGTTTGCATTAACAGGGCGAAGTGCGTTGATCAGGGCAACACGCAGAACATGGAACAGATGTGACTGAGTGGAGGCATGGCCCCCACCAATCATCAGATCACTGGTATCGGCGGGAACGCACCAATTCATGTATGCGTGCTTTTTCTTCACGTTGCATCTTGTTGTACTTGGATAGCTGCTGTGGTGTCAAAATATCAGCCAGCGTCCCCCGCGGCCCAGATACGTTACGCTCGATATTCGCACGCAAGTGTTGGTCTTGAAGTTCTTCTTGCCCCTCAACACCGTCTAGGCTGTCGTCCTCGAGATTCACTCCGTTGCGCTCCGCAAGGTCTGACATCTTATTCGCAGCAGTGGCAGCAAGCACAGGGCGTATGCGCTCTTGCTGGTCTGGCGTTAAATTAAGATCTTCGCTGAGTTGAGCGATGTATCGATCTAGCGGATTTGCTGGGCCGCTGCCTACACCAAAAGCAATGGCGGCAGGCGCGAGCAAAGCCGCAATAAGCAGGACTGCTAGTTTTTTCATGATTCTTACCGCGCGGCAGTGGCCGCGATGATGGTTTGACCTACCACTATATATGTTGCACCAGATCAATCTCAAATTCGATGTCGCCGCCTGGTGCCTTCACAACCACCACATCACCCTCCTCTTTGCCCACAAGCGCGCGAGCAATTGGCGACACAACAGAGATCAAATTCTTGGTAACGTCGGCTTCGTCTTCTCCGACAATCCGGTAGGTCACTGTCTCGTCGTTCTCGACATTAACCAGATCAACCGTCGTGCCAAAAATGACTTTTCCCGTTTTGGGGATGGAGGTGACATCAATAACTTGTGCGTTACCTAACTTACCTTCAATTTCCATGATGCGACCTTCAGTGAAGCTCTGCTCTTCACGCGCGGCATGGTACTCAGCATTTTCTTTGAGATCGCCATGCTCACGGGCTTCAGCAATAGACTGCACAATCCTTGGTCGCTCAACTCTCTTTAGGCGCTCCAGCTCATCTCGCAGAGCAGCCTCACCCACTGCAGTCATCGGAAAAGTATTCATTGGCCTATTCTCCCATGCAAATCTTGCAAGCTGCGCACTGCAGTATCGCCTTCCAGCTTCATAGACATGCAAATAGCCTGTGCAGCAGTCAGTGTGGTTGTATAACAAACGCGATGCACTTCTGCGCTAGCACGTATAGAGGCGGAGTCTTCGATAGCCCTGCGTCCTTCAGTTGTGTTGACGATCAAGTCTGCCTCATCGTTCTTAATCATATCGACAATGTGCGGACGGCCCTCAAGTACTTTGTTAACGCGCTTGACCTCAATGCCAGCATTCTCGATTGCCTCCGCAGTGCCGCCGGTTGCGACAATAGCAAAGCCCAATGCACTCAAATCACGTGCAACATCAACAATGCCTGCTTTATCAGCATCGCGAACACTCAGCAGCGCCGTACCACTGCGCGGGGGCGCGCTGCCGGCACCTAATTGCGCCTTAGCAAAAGCAGCTGCAAATGTATCACCGGTTCCCATTACCTCGCCGGTAGATTTCATTTCTGGCCCAAGGATAGGGTCAACGCCAGGGAACTTATTAAAGGGCAGAACCGCCTCTTTAACGCTGAAGTACGGCGGCACGATTTCCGAAGTAAAGCCCTGCGACTCCAGCGTTTGCCCAGCCATACATCTGGCAGCTACTTTTGCCAGTGAAGTGCCAATACACTTCGACACAAAGGGCACTGTGCGGGAGGCACGTGGATTCACTTCAATCACATAAATTTGATCGTCTTGCCAGGCCAACTGCACGTTCATTAACCCTTTCACGCCCAGTTCCAGCGCCATGGCTTTTACCTGCTCGCGCATGGCGTCTTGTAATGCTGGATCCAAACTGTATGGCGGCAGTGAACACGCCGAATCACCCGAATGCACACCCGCCTGTTCAATGTGCTGCATGATGGCGCCGATCACAACTTCGCTACCATCGCTCACGGCATCGATATCAACTTCTACTGCCGCAGACAGGAAAGAATCTAGCAAGACAGGCGAATCGTCAGAGGCCTGAACAGCGTCGCGCATATAGCGCAACAAATCTTCTTCACGATAGACAATTTCCATCGCCCTACCGCCGAGCACGTAGGAGGGCCGCACAACCAGAGGGAAGCCAATTTTCGCAGCAGCAGCAACCGCTTCATCTGTGCTGCGTACAGTGGTGTTCGAAGGCTGAACCAAACCCAGTTTTTGAATCATTTGCTGAAAACGTTCACGATCTTCGGCGCGATCGATCGCGTCGGGCGTTGTACCTATAATCGGTACGCCTTCGGCTTCAAGTGCTCTGGCAAGTTTCAGCGGCGTTTGCCCACCAAACTGCACAATGACACCTTTGGGTTTTTCCAAATCAACAATAGCCAGCACATCCTCTAACGTTACCGGCTCAAAATACAAACGGTCAGAGGTGTCGTAATCGGTTGAAACCGTTTCGGGGTTACAGTTGACCATGATGGCTTCGTAACCGTCTTCACGCATCGCTAGCGCCGCATGCACACAGCAGTAATCAAACTCGATGCCCTGCCCGATTCGGTTGGGGCCACCTCCCAACACAAGAATTTTGTCGCGGTCGGAGGGCTGCGACTCACACTCTTCTTCATAGGTGGAGTACATGTAGGCAGTAGCCGACGCAAATTCTGCCGCGCAGGTATCTACACGCTTGTAGACTGGGCGAACGCCTAACTCTAAACGCCTTGAGCGAACAGCCGATTCGCTATTGGCTAACAGTACCGCCAAGCGCTCATCCGAAAACCCTTTGCGCTTCAAACCAAACATTGCGCGATAGTCGATATCGGCTAGCGACACTGTTTTTAGGCTGTTTTCTGTCTGAATGATGTCCTGGATCTGAATCAGAAACCAAGGATCTACGCCGGAGTATTTGTACACCTGCTCAATATCCATGCCTGCGCGGAAGGCATCACCCAAATACCACAACCGATCTGGCCCGGGGTTTACCAGTTGCGATACAAGCTCTTCACGCTGCTCTGAATCATCAACATCTATTTGATGCTCAAAACCCGACGAGCCAACCTCAAGGCCACGCATAGCCTTTTGCAAACTTTCCTGAAAAGTGCGGCCTATTGCCATCACTTCGCCCACCGACTTCATTTGCGTTGTTAGGTTGCTATCGGCACCGACAAATTTTTCAAAGGCAAAGCGCGGAATTTTGGTAACAACATAATCAATCGATGGCTCAAAAGACGCAGGGGTTGCCCCACCGGTAATGTCGTTTTGTAACTCATCCAGGGTGTAACCTACCGCAAGCTTTGCCGCTACTTTAGCGATAGGAAAACCGGTAGCTTTAGATGCAAGCGCAGAAGAGCGCGACACGCGCGGGTTCATCTCAATAATAACCATGCGCCCGGTTTTTGGGTCTTGACCAAACTGTACGTTGGAGCCCCCGGTTTCTACGCCGATCTCACGCAGCACCGCCAAAGAGGCGTCACGCATGATTTGATATTCTTTATCAGTCAACGTCTGGGCAGGTGCCACCGTGATGGAATCACCGGTGTGTACACCCATCGCGTCAAAGTTTTCGATGGCACAGATGATGATGCAGTTGTCGTTTTTGTCGCGCACCACCTCCATCTCAAACTCTTTCCAACCAATGAGCGATTCATCAATCAGCAATTCATTGGTTGGAGACAGATCTAAACCCCGCGCGCAAATTTCTTCAAACTCGCCACGGTTGTAGGCAATACCGCCGCCAGAACCGCCCATGGTGAAAGACGGACGAATAATGCAGGGAAAACCGATCGAGTCGAGCACCTGAAGTGCTTCTTCCATACTATGCGCAAGTGCTGCACGAGGCGTTTCTAACCCAATACGCTTCATTGCCTTGTCAAATAGCTGGCGATCTTCTGCTTTGTCGATCGCTTCTTTATTGGCGCCGATCATTTCAACGCCATGCTCTTCTAAAACACCTTCACGTGCCAAATCTAGAGCGCAGTTCAGTGCAGTCTGGCCACCCATGGTTGGCAGGAGCACATCCGGCTTCTCTTCAGCAATAATGCGCGCCACCGTGCGCCACTCAATAGGCTCTATATAAGTGGCGTCTGCCATCGACGGGTCTGTCATGATCGTCGCGGGGTTAGAGTTCACCAAAATAACGCGGTAACCCTCTTCACGTAGCGCCTTACACGCCTGTGCGCCGGAGTAATCGAACTCGCAGGCCTGCCCTATCACAATGGGGCCGGCGCCAAGAATCAGGATGCTACTTATGTCGGTACGCTTTGGCATGAGTCGCTACTTCTTCTGCGCGGTTTGCGCGCGGTTGGCAATGAGTTCAATAAAGTGGTCGAACAGCGGTGCCGCGTCATGTGGACCGGGGCTTGCTTCAGGGTGGCCCTGAAAGCTAAAGGCGGGCGTATCGTTACGGTGAATGCCCTGCAGGCTGCCATCGAACAATGATTTGTGCGTCACATCAAGATTGCTCGGCAAGCCCGCCTCATCAAGCGCAAACCCGTGGTTCTGACTTGTGATTAGCACAGTGCCGTCGCTCAGATCTTGCACCGGATGGTTCGCGCCATGATGGCCAAATTTCATTTTGATGCTGCGCGCACCGCTGGCGAGGCCCAGCAGTTGGTGGCCCAGGCAAATACCAAACACAGGAATATCCGTTTCTAAAATGCTCTGGATGGCTTCGATGGCATAAGTACACGGCTCCGGATCGCCAGGGCCATTGGAAAGAAATACTCCATCGGGATTCATCGCCAATACGTCACTGGCGGGGGTCTGCGCAGGCACGACCGTTAAGCGGCAGCCACGATCTGCAAGCATGCGCAAAATATTGCGCTTAACACCAAAATCGTACGCTACAACATGCAGGGGCAGCTCTTGATCTGTAGGCTGGTTGAACCCGTCCTGCTCCCAGCTCCAGCTACCTTCCGTCCACTCATAGGCAGAATCAGCAGTAACCTCTTTGGCAAGATCCATACCCTTCAAGCCTGCGAACCCTTGCGCTTGCGCTATCGCGGCGGCTTCATCCAGGTCATCTCCCGCCATCAGGCAGCCATTTTGGGCACCCTTCTCACGTAAGATTCGTGTGAGGCGACGAGTATCTATTTCGGCAATGCCGACAATGTTGTGACGCTTCAAATAGTCACTGAGGGCTTCCTGATTGCGGTAGTTGCTCGCCATCAGAGGCAAATCACGAATCACCAGCCCCGTCGCCCAGATACCAGTAGACTCCTCGTCTTGTGGCGTCGTGCCGGTATTGCCGATATGGGGATAGGTGAGCGTGACGATCTGCTTGGCGTACGACGGGTCGGTCAGGATTTCCTGATAACCGCTC
>JBGCFE010000206.1:0-3680 GCA_045106775.1 Halioglobus sp. | reverse complement strand
GTTTTTTCTGGCGTGAGCAAAAAGCCTCAGGAAATGGCCAGAGCCCTTGAAGTCGACATTGCCTGCTTCAACATAGAATCAGCGGCTGAACTTGAAGTGCTCAATAAAGTAGCCGGTGAAGTCGGCAAGGCGGCACGCATTTCAGTACGCGTTAATCCTGATGTTGATGCCAATACCCATCCCTATATCTCTACCGGGCTGCGTGAAAACAAGTTTGGCGTGAGCATGGAAGAAGCGTTAACCGTGTATCAGCGCGCCTCGCAGCTTGAGCATATCGAGGTGGTTGGCCTGGATTGCCATATCGGTTCGCAGCTAACAGAAATCAGCCCCTTCATTGCTGCTCTACAACGCCTGCTAACGTTGATAGACGAGCTGGCCGAGCACAGCATTCACATTCGTCACCTGGATCTTGGCGGCGGCCTTGGCGTGCGCTATCAGGATGAAGAACCTCCCAGCGTAGCCGACTACATTGGCGCACTGCGCAAGGAGCTGAGTGATCGTGACATGAAGTTGATGTTTGAGCCCGGGCGCTCGATTGCCGCCAACTCAGGTATTCTGGTGATGAGCGTTGATTACCTCAAGCAAACAGACGATCACAACTTTGCATTGGTAGATGCGGCAATGAATGACATGATCCGCCCAGCTTTGTACCAAGCCTGGCTCAACATTGCGCCTGTTATACAGCATGAAAGCGGCCAAACTGCAGTCTGGGATGTGGTTGGCCCGGTTTGCGAGACGGGTGATTTTCTCGGCAAGGGCCGCGAGCTGAGTTTGCAGCAAGGCCAGTTACTGGCGATGTTTGGCGCTGGCGCCTACGGATTCGTCATGAGTTCCAATTACAACAGTCGCGGCCGAGCACCTGAAATTATGGTAGATGGCGATGCGGTGCACCTTGTGCGAGAACGTGAAAGTTTTGACGATGTCATACGCGGAGAGTCTCGCCTGCCAGGCTAACTTAGAAAAACAGTGAAGAACACAGCACCTATGCAACTACAATTCACCAAAATGCACGGCACAGGTAACGACTTCGTCGTCATTGACCTGATTAGCCAGCGCTATCGCTTGCGCAGACGCGATGTTCGCCGCATAGCAGATCGGCATTTTGGTGTTGGCTGCGATCAGGTGTTGGTGGTTGAGGCGCCGCAAAGCCCCGACGTCGATTTTCGTTACCGTATCTATAATGCCGATGGTGAAGAAGTGGAGCAGTGCGGCAATGGCGCACGTTGCTTTGCGCGATTTGTTCGCGACAAGAAGTTAACGCGCAAAAGAGTGATTTCAGTTGAGACAAATGCCGGCGTTATCGAACTTCGCGTGCATGGCAATCACAACGTTGAAGTCGACATGGGAGCTCCCATTTTCACTCCCGCCAAGATTCCTTTTCACGCAACGGAACAAAAAACAAGCTACCCACTTGTTGTTGACGGACAGACGCTAGAAATTGGCGCGGTGTCTATGGGCAACCCACACGCGGTTACAAAAGTAGACGATGTAGACAGCGCGCCTGTGCTAAGCCTCGGGCCATTGATAGAAAAACATAGCGACTTTCCAAAGCGCGTAAATGCCGGCTTTATGCAGGTTGTGGATGCACAGAACATTCGCCTGCGCGTGTTCGAACGGGGCGTAGGCGAAACACGCGCTTGTGGCACGGGCGCCTGCGCTGCGGTTGTTTACGGTATTACTTGTGGTTGGCTGGCCGATACAGTGACAGTAGCCCTGCCCGGAGGTAATATTTCCGTCACATGGGCTGGGGCTAACACCCCAGTTATCATGACCGGGCCCACTGCGGTGGTGTTTGAAGGAACAATAAGAATCTGAGGGGAGCCAGAAACAATGCCATCGAGAAACGAGCAGGCCGCAACAGCACATGATCTCACCGACGAACTGAGTGAAGAAGCGGTGCGTGAATACCTCAAAGACAATGCAGACTTCCTCCAGCGTCACCCCGACATGCTCGACTACCTTCACATTGAACACGCTTCTGGCAGCGCGGTTTCACTGGTTGAGAAACAAGTCAGCGTGCTGCGCGAAAGAAACATCGACATGCGGCACCGGCTGCAATCTCTTACCGCTAACGCACGCGATAACGACAAGCTATTTGAACAAACCCGCGAGCTTGTGCTTGAGTTACTGGACGCAACCTCTGTCGACCAACTCTACACCCGCTTCAACACTGCTATGACAGAAACGTTTGGTGTTGATTACGCCACCATGATTCTCTATTGCCAAACACCGGGCAGCACGCAGTGCCGTGTCGAAACCAAAGAAGAATCGCAGGCTCAAATTGGCGCTCTCTTTCGAGGCAATAAGGCGGTTTGCGGCACGCTGCGTAAAGAAGAGCTGCAATTCCTATTTCCTTCCTGTGGTGAAACAGGTTCTGCCGCGCTAGTACCCCTGGCCGGTGATGAGCAACTTGGGCTAATTGCCATCGGCAGTGCCGATGCTAGCCGTTACCACAGTAGTGTTGGAACACTGTTCCTGAATCACATTGCCGATGTGATGGCTCGGCTGCTGCCACGCTTGCAGGCTGGAACCAGCGCAACCTAACGTGGCTACACGACCGTGAAGGCTGCGCCAAAAAGCGCGTCGCAAGAGCAGCCTCTGCAAGGCTCCACGGCCGCATTTCTCACCTATGTTCGTGAGGTGCGGCGGCTATCTCCTCATACCGTCAGTAATTACCAGCGAGATTTGCACTCACTGCAAACCTACGCTCTGACCAATGGCCAAACCAGCACTGAAACACTGATTGAAGCCGATATCCGTGGCTGGGTGAGCCAAATGCATCGACGCGGGCTTGCTGGCAGCAGTATTCAACGCGCGCTTTCAGCTGCTCGGTCCTATTATCATTACCTCAGCCGTGAAACAGGTGAGTTACGAAACCCTGCCGCCGCCGTGCAGGCACCACGCAAGCCCAGGCAACTCCCCAAGACCATGGATGTTGACCAGGTTGATCGCTACCTAAAATTCGAAGACGACTCACCGCTGGCATTGCGCGATCGTGCCATTGCAGAATTATTTTATTCCTCAGGCCTGCGCCTGGCCGAGCTGGCAGCGGTTAACCTGCAGGATATCGACGGCAAGTCACAACTGTTGACCGTGACAGGTAAAGGCAACAAAACACGCACAGTGCCCATCGGCCGCGTTGCGCTAGACGCTATCGCTGCATGGATAAAAGTGCGCTCCGCCAGCGACATTGGCGACCGCAACGCGCCGCTTTTCACCAGCAGCAGAGGCGGCCGCATTAGTGTGCGTAACATTCAGGCGCGGCTGCGGCTGCAAGGCCGAAAAGCCGGCATGCAACAAGACGTGCACCCGCATATGCTGCGCCATTCATTCGCCAGCCATATGCTCGAATCCAGCGGTGACCTACGTGCCGTTCAAGAACTGTTAGGGCATGCCAACATTTCAACGACACAAATCTATACGCACCTGGATTTTCAACACTTAGCCAAGGTTTACGACGCAGCGCACCCCCGCGCGAAACGCAGCAGCAAGGAATAACCCGTGCCCATTACCGTGATTACCTTCGACCTGGACAACACGCTCTGGGATGTCGAACCAACACTATTGCGCGCGGAAGATATCCAACGCGACTGGATGATCAAGAACCGGCCAGGGGTGATGGAGAACATGAGCCATGATGACTTATGGGAATTTAAAAAGTCGGTATGGAAACGCCACCC
>JBGCFE010000205.1:0-26707 GCA_045106775.1 Halioglobus sp. | reverse complement strand
CTCCCCTGGATGGCTGGAGGCAATGCTGGAGCCTTTCTCGGAAGACTCGACCGGCATTGTCGGCGCAAAACTGGTTTATCCCGACGGACGCCTACAGGAAGCAGGTGGCATAATCTGGGCGGACGGCACAGGGTGCAATTATGGTCATGGCGATGACCCAGACCTACCGCAGTACAACTATCGCAAGCCAGTCGACTACTGCTCAGGGGCCTGCCTATTGATCCGCAAGGCGCTATGGGACGAGCTGGGTGGCTTCGATGTGCGCTACGCGCCGGCCTACTACGAAGACACAGACCTATGCTTTGCAACACGCGCACTCAATTACAAGGTTATCTACCAGCCTAATGCCCGCATTATCCATTTTGGCGGGGCCTCTGCAGGCAAAGAAACAACCTCAGGGTACAAACGTTTTCAGGATATCAATCAACACAAGTTTGTCGAGAAGTGGGAAAGTGTGCTCGCAGAAAGTCACGTTTTAAGCAGCGCGGGGACGCATCATGCGCGCCAACGTGGTGGTAAGGAGCACATCCTTATCGTAGATCACTACGTGCCAATGTTCGATCGCGACTCTGGCTCCCAGCGAATGCTCAGCATGGTTCAAATTCTGCTAGACATGGGCTATCGGGTTTCATTCTGGCCAGACGATCTTACCTACGATAAAAAGTACTCTCGTGTGCTTCAAAATATGGGCGTAGAGACGTTCTACGGTGACTTACATTTCGAAGACTACATGAAGGCACACGGGCAATCGCTGGATATCGTTATGATGTCGAGGCCATCGACAGCGCGAAACTATCTAGAGCTGGTTAAGAAATACACAACCGCTAGAACGATTTTCGACACTGTCGATCTACATTACGTGCGCGAGCAACGCAGGCTCGAATTGGAGGTTCAGCAGTGCAAGGATTTGGAGTTTTATCTCGCGGAAAATACAGACAACACTTTTGTCGTTAGCCCCACCGAAAAAGAACTGCTAGCAAAGGAGCCATTTGCTGAAAAAGTGGCGGTCGTCTCGAACATCCATTCACTGGAGCCTTGCGAGAAAAGCTTCGAGGCCCGAAATGGCCTGATGTTCATCGGCGGTTTTGCACACCCACCCAATGAAGAAGGTGTGCTCTGGTTTATTGACTATGTCATGCCACAGATTCGCAATAAGATTCCCGACATGCACCTCACTATCGTGGGTAGTGACCCCACAGATGCAGTACTTGCCAAAGCGAGCGAAAACATCACCATCGCGGGGTTCGTCGAAGACGTTACCGGGCATTTTAACGATTCCCGCGTATTCGTATCTCCTCTTCTGCACGGTGCCGGCGTAAAGGGCAAAATCGGTCAGAGTTTCTCTTACGGCCTGCCGGTAGTGACAACCAGTATTGGCGCAGAGGGCATGCAACTTGTTGATGGGCACAACGCTCTCATTGCCGATACGGAGACTGACTTTGCCAACAAAATTGTGGATCTCTACACTGAACAAACGCTCTGGCAGAAACTGTCTGTGAACGGCCGCAAGGTAATCACTGAGCAGTTCAGCCCGGCGACAATTCGCTCGGCCCTTGAGAGCGTGCTTTCCAAATCTGTACCAGTGAATAAAAGACCAGAACGGCGCAAAATCATTCTACACTGCCACCTGTTCAAAAATGCAGGTACAACGTTGGACTGGAGCTTGAAGCGCTCGCTGAATGATGCGTTTGTCGATCACCGCGACGACGACTCCATGCGTCGGGGTGGCGAATACCTTGTGCCGTATTTGGCGAAAAACAGGAGTATCTCGGCGCTCTCCAGCCACCACGTGCAATTCCCACTGCCACAGAACGAGGCTTTTGACTTTTTAACGTTAGTCTTGCTAAGGCACCCCATTGATCGAGCACGTTCAGTCTACGCGTTTGAAAAGCGGCAAGAGGCTTTCACGCCAGGCGCAATTAAGGCCAAAGAGCTAAGTTTTGCGGAGTACATCCGCTGGCGGCTGCTTGCAGATGTAGCACCTACCGTCAGAAATTTTCAATGTAGCCACCTCACAAGCAGCGCTTTAACCCCTATTAAACGCCCTCAGTATGAGGATGCGTTGGCCGTGCTAACGCGTGCCGCGTTAGTCGGTACCGTTGAACGTTACAACGAGAGCATGATTTTATTTGAGAAAACACTGGCCAGAGATTTCTCTGGTATGGACCTTTCCTACGTCCCTCAGAATGTTACGCCTGAACGTGAAATGCACATGGATGAGCGCATTCAGGGCGTTATTGATGAACTCGGCCCGGAGCTTACCGAAGAATTCTATGAAAAGAACGCATGGGACATACAATTGCACGAAGACGCGAATTCAATCTTAACGGAGCGCCTTGGCGGTTTAGCGCACCCGGAATCAAAGCTGGAAGATTTTGAAGCTCGCTGCCGACTACTAGACAAGACTACCTAAGCGGCCTCACTCTTTACGGTTATTCGCTTTACAGCGCGGGCTATAAACCGTTTCCACAGTCCGGTGGGGCTGCTATAATTTTAAAATAAAAATTTATTACTCTTGGTCTTAATAATGCGTTGGCTTTCACTCCTTGCTTCGCCACTACTGAAGCAAACCACCCTGAGCTACACCAAAACACTCTCCCTCCTTTTTGTCATAACGATTTTGTCGGCGTGTAGCGATGGGGGCGATAGTAGTAGCGGCGAAGTCATGCCGCAGCAAGAGATAATCGTCATCCCCACTGATCCTAATTTTCCTGGCTATATCATTGTTGAACTGGAAGATGGGCCTGATCTAGAAGAGCGCACGCTCAGAGCCCTTATCGACGCACAACCAAACACGATTGTGGAACTACCTGCAGGAAAGTTTGATTTCACCGGTGAGTTAAGCGTCAGTGTCGACAATGTTGTCCTGCGAGGCCAGGGCATGGATGCAGAAAATGGCACGGTTCTGAGCTTCGCTGGGCAGACAGTCGGCAGCCAGAGCATCCTGGCAACAGGGAACAACTTTGTCGTTGAAGATCTGGCAGTAGAGGACTCCCCCGCCGACGGCATTAAGGTGGAAGGTTCTAACGGCGTTACCATCCGTCGCGTGAGGATGGAGTGGACAAACGGGGCCGATGAAAGTAACGGCGCCTACGGATTCTACCCTGTTCAGTGTCGGAACGTGCTCATCGAAGACAGCGAGGTGCGCGGTGCGAGTGACGCCGGCGTGTACGTTGGCCAGTCTGAAATCATCATAGTTCGACGGAACTACGCCTGGGAGAATGTCGCTGGCATAGAAATTGAAAACTCCAAGTTTGCCGACGTCTACGACAATGAAGCGCGCGGTAATACAGGCGGCATTCTCGTTTTCGACTTACCGGGCCCACCGATTCAGGGCGGCGAAGCCACTCGCGTATTCGACAACCTGATTATAGAAAACAACGAACCCAACTTTGCCCCAGAAGGAAACATTGTGGGTTTGGTACCTACCGGTACGGGCTTAATGGTGATGGCCAATGACGACATAGAGGCATTTGGCAACACGATAACCGGCAACCAATCTGCAGGCGTTGTGATAGTAAGCTACTACATCAACGATCGCGGCGTCAGCAAAGAGACTTACGATCCTGTACCTGAAAAAATTTATATTCACGACAACGAAATTACTGGTAATGGCTATGAGCCAACCGACTTGGCTGCAGCAATTTCCGGCATCGTTTTCACCGGTGAAGGTGTTACGATTGACGTCTTCTACGACAGCGCAGGCAATGGCAGCGACTACGGTCTGCTGCTTGAGTTTCCAGATGGCTTAAGTGAGAGCCAGGCTATATGCATTGTCAACAACACAGCCGGCATTAATATCGGCCAAGCAGACACTGCAGCGATCTTTCTGGGCCGGCCGGAAGCAGAATGGGACGTGTCACTGGATCCAGAACTACTCAATTGCACACACGCGTCACTACCGGCTATCGAGTTAGAACCGCCCGTCGACCCGAGTAACCCGGGCAACGGGCCCGACAAGTCAGCGCTGTGTGCCGAGGATGGTGAAGGCAGAAATGTAGCTGCTTTCGAGGCGGATTGCCCCAACCTCTCAGATTATCGATTGTTCGCTGACTCGACTGAGCCACGTACCGGTACAAACGGCGGCACTATTTACACGCTCAACACGCCACTGTTTACGGATTACTCCAATAAGTACCGACACGTGTTTCTGCCGGACGGCTCACAGGCGGCCTACCGCTCAGAGCAAGTGTTTGACTTCCCGGTGGGCACCATTATTTCTAAGACATTTACCATACCAGCCGATTTACGCCTACAGGCCGGGGATGAGGAAATAATCGAAACGCGCCTGCTCATTAAACGGGCTGACGGCTGGAAGGCCCTACCGTATATTTGGAATGCCGATAAAACAGAGGCGATGCTAACAGTCACTGGCGGCACGCAAACCGTAAACTGGATAGACACCGATGGCGAATCGCGCTCCACGGAATACGTCATTCCCAACAGCAACAACTGCGCCAATTGCCATGGCGAAGATGAGCTACTACCGATTGGCCCCACTGCTCGCTCGCTAAACGGTAACTATGCCTATAGCAGCGGCACTGCAAATCAACTTACGCATTGGCAGGATGAAGGCCTTCTTGCAGGGCTTCCCGCTGATATGTCTTCGGTGCCAAAAATTACGCCCTGGGACGATGCAGCAGGAGACTTAGGCGAACGAGCGCGCGGCTATCTCGATGTAAACTGCGCGCATTGTCACGCACCAGAGGCCGCGGCAAGCACCTCAGGCCTGTTCCTTGAATACTCGCGTGAATTCGGCACTGAAGTGGGTTTGTGCAAGCCACCCGTAGCCGCAGGAGCTGGTTCCGGCGGTTTGGACTACGCTATTGTCCCCGGGGATGCAGCGGCCTCTATACTACCCTTCCGCATGGACTCCAACGAAACAGATGTACGGATGCCGGAGATCGGCCGCAGCGTGATTCACACTGAAGGCGTCGCACTACTACGTGAATGGATAAACGCAATGAACACCGTAGACTGCAGCGCGCTATAGCGCTGCAGGCCAAAAAAAAGCAGAGAATAAACAAACACAGATTGGCAACTGGGAGTAAGTAACACCATGGCTAGAGAGTTCACTGCAGTCGGCTTTTTCGCTCGATGGATATTCGCGCTTGCGCTAGTCGCGGCAACCTATAACCCAACACAGTACTCCTTCGTACAGTGGGCAATGAATGAGGCCACCGTGTTTGGCCCGATCATCGCTCTGGCTGGGTTAGTGTTGCTTATCTGTTGGCTAATCTTCCTGCGAGCTACCTTCCGCTCATTGGGCGTGCTCGGGATAGCACTTGGAGCAGCTCTGTTCGGCTGCTTTGTTTGGCTTCTGGTTGATTTGGGATGGCTGGATATGGAATCTACTCAGGCACTCACCTGGGTTGCTCTGGTGCTCGTCTCTCTGATACTCGCGGTGGGCTTATCGTGGTCGCATGTACGGCGACGACTGTCTGGGCAGTTTGACGTAGATGAAACAGATGACTAGCAGCTAGCGAAGGGAATTGCGCACCCTTCTAGCCTATCGCTCTACTGGTGGGTGCGAGTTGTCAGGGAACAGCTCTTTCACATTTGATGCTGGCGCGGCTTCTCTCGCAGCCAGGTGTGCTCGCTTTTTCCACAAGTAGTCGTGGCGTACCTGGTGAGCCTCAAAGCCACTCACAGCGTAGCTAAGCACCTCACTAATACCGTCACAATCGAGATCATCGCAGTGCTTCTTTAAATCATTCAGCAAGCTCTCGATTTCACCGTGGGGCAAGTACTCTTCTTCGGCACGCATAATCATTGGATGACCAGTGCCTGCCACATTCGTGCCTAGCAACAACTCTTCTCGCAATTTCTCGCCGGGGCGAAGCCCAATAAACTCTATATCAATATGCTCGCCCACCGGAGTGTCGTGATGCATATCATAGCCACTAAGACGAATCATACGCTTCGCTAAATCGACTATGCGCACAGGTTCGCCCATGTCTAACACAAACACATCGCCGCCGGTGCCCATCGCGCCAGCCTGCAACACTAGCTGCGCCGCCTCAGCGATACTCATGAAATAGCGGGACACTTCAGGGTGCGTTACTGTCACCGGCCCGCCCGCTTCTATTTGCTGGCGGAACAGAGGCACTACAGAGCCAGAAGACCCCAAAACGTTGCCAAACCGCACCATACACAGCCGAGTGTCGGTTTTTTTACTCTGCTGAGCCAAGCCCTGTAGCAGCATCTCAGCAAAGCGCTTGGATGCACCCATCACATTGGTGGGCCGAACCGCTTTATCAGTAGATACCAATACAAATGTCTCTACACCTGCAGCGCGCGCTGCCTCTGCCGCATACCAGGTGCCAAACACATTATTCGCAACACCTTCAGCAATGTTGTATTCAACAAGCGGTACGTGCTTATAAGCAGCGGCATGGTACACAGTGCGCACTTGAAAGGTTCTATAGATGCTCTCAAGGCGTTTTTGATCCTGCACAGAACCTAACAAAGCGACTATCTCGACACTCAGCCCCTGCGACTCCAGTGTTTCACGCAGCTCTCGCTCAATTTTGTATAGCGCGTACTCTGAGTTATCGAGCAACACAAGCTCACGAGGTGCCGACAACAGAATTTGCCGACACAGCTCGGCACCGATAGAACCGCCGGCGCCCGTTACCATGACGACCTTGCCGGTAATACACCGCTCTATCAGCTCTGGATGCGGCGGTACTGCGTCGCGACCCAGCAAGTCGTCAAGGTCGACGTCGCGAATCTGATTAACACTGGCTTCACCCGCAAGCAGCTCATTGATAGTGGGCACCGTGCGCACGTGCACTGGCATACCCACCAGAGAGTTAATGATTTCTTTTCGCCGTTCGGGCGAGGCAGACGGTATAGCGAGTAAAATTTGGGCAATATCGTGTTTGACGATCATCTGCGCTATGTCTTCAGGCCGAACGACTTTCAGGCCGTTAATCACTGAGCGCTGGAGATAAGAATCGTCATCAATAAACGCGACCGGATGATATTGTTCACCGTGATGCAAGGCATGCAGCAACTGCCGGCCTGACTGACCTGCGCCATAGATCAGCACATTCTCTGACAAAGAGCGCAACTTGGCCTGATAGTACGCTCGCACCAACAATCGCGTGCCGCCAATCCCGAGCAGCAGCAAGACCCAAAAAATAAATGGCGTCAAACGCGGCACTTCTGCGCGCGACACAAAGACAGCTGCGCCGAGAATAACGGCGGAATAACTGACAGCAGTTACAATTGCCCATATAGCCTGCTGCCCCATAAAACGGATAACAGCACGGTAAAGACCAAGCCGGAGGAAAACCACAGCACTTAGAAGGATTGTTACAGCGGCACAAGCGTATTCTGTAAACCCAAGCTCGACGTTTAAGGGGCCGTGACTGAAAGCCACTGCCGCCCACATCGCGGCAGCGACGTAGACCATATCGAGAGACAGTAGGCAGGCTTGTTTGATGTTGCGAGGGAGCTCGACAACCTTTTCTAAAACGTCGCGGGTTCCATCAACAAAGTTGACCAACGTTCGTGACAAAAAGGTGTCCTGACGACTCGGCAAGTGTCCACTCCTAAATGCTCAGTGATGGCAAGCTGGCTTGGAAAAATAGGCCCCGCCCGAAGAATCCGATTCTACGTGAATCGCCTGATATTCGCCATGCCCGCCAGTAGTGGAAGGTATGCCAAAATTACCAAAATTAGTCCGTGCTGCGGCCAAGCAACTACTGCAAGCGCCAGCGGCGCCAGCCATAGACCATTGATTGCCAACAGTATTAAGTCAACCTTCGCATGTGACCCAAAATGTCGACTCAACCGCTGATATGCATGTGTGCGATGGGCCTGCGTGAAAGGCTGACCCGTCGTCACTCGCCACGCTAGCGTCCACGATGCATCCACCAGGAATACTGCCAACAGAATGAGCCAACACAAGGGATTCAAAGCCTGAGTGACCGCGCCGTACACTATCAGCGCGCCAACAGTAAAACCTGTTGCGATACTGCCAGCATCGCCCATAAACAATTTCGCTGGCTGCCAGTTCAAAACTAAAAAACCTGCGTGAGCTGCGGCGAGAAGTAAACAATACAAAACGTATTGTTCCCCACTCCCCGATAGATACGCCAAACCCGCTGCAAACGTACAGACGCTAACGGTTTGCACGGCAGCAATACCGTCTATGCCATCC
Organism: Halioglobus sp.; assembly: GCA_045106775.1. Classification (GTDB taxonomy): domain Bacteria; phylum Pseudomonadota; class Gammaproteobacteria; order Pseudomonadales; family Halieaceae; genus Marimicrobium. The sequence continues at coordinate 18,537 of JBGCFE010000205.1, read as the reverse complement.
ATAAAGTTGTAAAGGTTAACGAGCCAAAGTAGGCCAAAAGCAGTACCTGCAACAACAGCCAGTCTGTAAGCCGTGAGTGAGGAGACAGCGAACTCGGCGCCCAGAACCCCCGAGCCACCTAACAACATCAGTACAGAGACTAAACAAACAAGAGCATAGATCGTGAACCGCAAACGAACGGACAAACTCACGACATCGTCAACCACACCCAAAAGGCTCAGGGCGAGCGCGAACAACGCAATAAAAACATAGGGCTCAGCCCAGCCTATCGCTGGCATCGAAAACTGATCAGAAGAAGCGGCAACCAACGCGAAAACAAAGGAGAAAAGGATAGCGACGCCCGCACCATTGGGCGTAGGGGATTGATGTGAACTGCGTTGATTGGGGGTATCCAACAAGTGAAACCTCAGTGCCAGTTGCCGGTACACGATGCAGAGGAGCACCGAGCAAAGTGCCGTTAGCGGCAATAGCATTACCCAGGCAGTCAAGCTTTCCAGCCTCTATGCTCTGCAACGTCTTGAGCCCATTGTGAGACCCTACTAACTGGCTGCCACCCTGTTTCTGCCTTGATCGCATCATTTGCGTAGAGTTCAGTGCCAAACACTTTTTCAAATATGGGCTCAGCACGGTCTCCCGAGATTAAATCCATGAAGGTACATGCGGCTCGCCACCCCAATAGCGGTAGCCAACTCGACGAGTCTGATTGCCCTCGAATCTTCACAAGCGCCTGATACAGTTCCGCTGTGCTGTAGCCAACATCGTCACACACTATCCAGCGCTTAAAATCCGCAGAAGGTGGCGAGCTGACCAACAGCGCAAAGAGTTCGAGCAGCGCCAACAAAGACACCATCGACCGCCTGCCATAATCAGGGGGGCACGGAATCCGCAGCTCGACGGCCCGCGCTAAGTGAGACAAGTTCCCCTTGGGTTGCGGGCCATAGACAAGCGCTGGCCTCAGCACGACGCAAGACATCGAGCTTTTTCTAGTTTGCTCAAAAAGAGCATCTTCAGCCGCACGCTTTGATGCGCCGTATTCGCTAAGCAAGTCGGTAAGGTCACTTTCATCGCGACGCTGATCGGTGGCAGCTGCGCCCATTGCTTTGACGCTGCTCAAAAATATAAAGCATGCTACGCCGGAATCTGCCGCCGACTTTGCCAGTTCACGGGTGCTATCAACGTTTACTCGCCGATAGGCTTCTGCGCTGGCGCTTTGATGCGCTATACCGGCTAGATGCAGTACAACATCAACGCCCTCTAACAAGTGCTGTGAAATTTCTGATGCCGATAAATCGACGGCGTGTGTTAACTGCCCTGTCGGTAAGGTTCCACCAAGTCGGCTTAACGCAACAACCTCGTGGCCAAGCTGCTCAAGGTGAGGTACCAGCCTGCTACCAATAAAACCGGTCGCGCCGGTTACAAGACATTTCACTGTGGCATTTCGCTATCGCACTTCATAAAACTGAAAAAGGGGCTTTCGCCCCTTCAATGATACGGATGCGGTGTGTTTATTCCAATGTAATTCGCGTGCGGTTTTGCTCTAGTGTTGATTGACCAATGCCCTTTACTTCCATCAACTCCTCGGGGGACGCAAAGGGGCCATACGCCTCACGGTGGCGTACGATTTCTTGCGCGCGGGACTGCCCTACCCCGCGCAGATTCAGCGCCAGCGTTGCAGCATCTGCTGTATTGATATTAACCGCGCTTCGGGTAGCCGTTGACTGTGACGCAGGCGTATTCTCTGCCGTAGCCGCAGACACTGGCGTGCCGGTAACAGTGGCAAACGCAGCAGGACTGAGCATAAAGCTGCACGCCAAACTGAGCACCAGCGCGGCAAATGCGAGGGACCACCCACGCAGGTTCAAATGATTAATTGAGGGTTCAGAACTAAAGAGGTGTTTCATAGTGTTATCTCCATATAAAAAAGACTGCTTCCTTGCCGGCATCCATACCGACAATCAGTCTAGCACTATGAAGAATCAGCCGCCCCAGTCAGGCCGCATTTGATACTACAGTGGTGTTCCCAGCTCGCTATGCACGCGCTCCAGAGCACGCAATGGTGAATCCGCCCCAGTGATTGAACGGCCTATCACCAGATAACTAGAGCCCATAGCCACCGCCTTTGCAGGCGTGACCACACGCCGTTGATCACCCGCACTCTCTCCCGCCATACGAATACCGGGCGTTACCAGTTTGAAGGTATCGGCTGGGTACAACTCGCGCAGACTCGGCGCTTCCTGGGCAGAACAGACCACCCCATCTAAGCCAGCGGCCTGCGCAAGAGCAGCCAGGCGCAGTACGCGCTCCTGAGCCGACTCGGTATATCCAAGCTCGCGCAAATCTTCGTCAGACATACTGGTTAGGACGGTTACGCCTATCAACAACGGCGGTGTTTTGAACTGCGAGACGGTATCAGCGGCTGCTTCCAACATTCGTCTTCCACCCGAAGCGTGGACGTTGATCATCCACACACCCAATTCGCATGCGCTGCGCAATGCGCCGGCCACGGTGTTAGGTATATCGTGAAATTTTAAATCAAGGAAAACGTCGAAATCGCGCTGATGTAACGCCTCAATCAGTGCAGGCCCAGCAGAGGTAAAGAGTTCTTTGCCTACTTTGACTCTGCACAGCTTCGGGGAAAGTTGGTCGGCGAGGGCTAGCGCCTCTGTGGCATTGGGGTAATCGAGTGCGACGACAACGGGGTTCGTCATGCAGCTTCAATCGCTGCTGGCGTGTCTTGCAGTTTGCTCACTTCGCTACGTGTTTTTTCCAGCTGTCGCTTAGAGGAACCCAGCGCTACCCGCATGCGCATCAAAATGACTGAAGAGGCGACCATGCCAAGCACTCCACCAAGCGCAAACGCCCCTAGCACCCATAAGCCCAATGTCTTAGGGGCGAATGTGTAGATCAGCATATCCAGAGGCACTTGCGTATCGTTTTGGATAGCAAACATTGCTCCCAGGCCCGCCGTGCCAACGACAATTATCAGGGTAATCAGTAAACGCAAAAATTTCATGTGGCTGCCCCTCTATCTAAAAGTTCAAGACCTCTAACTAAAGACCCTGCTGTAACCCCAGGTTGACTCTCTCTCGCAATTCTTTGCCGGGCTTAAAGTGCGGTACATATTTGCCATTCAAATCGACCGAATCACCGGTCTTCGGATTGCGACCTCTGCGCGGCTCACGAAAATGGAGGGAGAAACTGCCAAAACCGCGAATCTCGATTCTTTCACCGCCGGAAAGTGATTGGGACATGTGTTCGATAATGGTTTTCACTGCAAGCTCAACGTCTTTTGCAGACAGCTGCGCCTGTCGGGCGGCTATCGCCTCGATTAATTCGCTTTTTGTCATGTAACGCCTCTCTTTTGCTTTTTTTGGGAGGTTTTTTTTACTGCTGGTATCAGATGCTTGGTATTTTGGACTCTGAGTGGATTTTTCGCAAGTTGTTATTTTATATGGGGAAATTGATTCTTGGGGCTCGGGTTGGTGGGCGGCCTTTGGCCGCTGCGTCTATTGGGGTGGGAGAAGGTTTTGCTTCATTACGGGCGCATGCGGCTCTGGGGATGGGTAACTTCTTAGGGGGGGGCTGGGCTATAGCGTTTTATTGGGATTCAGTTTGGCCGGAGGTTGGGAGTGTGTTTTGGGGCTATGGTTTTGGCGCGAGGTTTGAAAGGCGACGCGATGTAAGGGAGGGTGGTTATCGCCGACGCCCTCCAAGTCCGCAAAACCCTCTCCCACACCAATAAACGCGCAGTGACCGAGCACCGCGAAGGCAGCGCAGCACCCGTCTTATCCAGATTCATCACATAGTGGTCTGCAAAATTTTCCTGCAGACCTAGAACAAAGCGCCCCACCCACTACAACGTATTGTGCGCGTCACCACTACGATCCCACCGGCGAAGCCAGGTGCGGGGGAGTGTCTGTTGCGGACTTGGAGGGCGTCGGCGATAACCACTCCCCCTTACATCGCGCCGGCCTTCAAACCTCGCTCCCTAAACCATCAACCGGATAAGCACTTACAACCTCCAGCAAAACTGGTTCCAAAAAGCAAAAAAGCCCAGCCCCTCATTTAAGAAGTTACCCAGCCCCAGAGCCGCATGCGCCCGGAATGCAGCAACAGACACTCCCCCGCTCCTGGCTTCGCAGCGGCCCAAAGGGCCGCCCCCAAAAACAAACAAAACAAACACCCAAAAAAAAGGGCCCACCGAAGTGAGCCCTACTAGGAGTTCGTGCTAAAGCAAGATTACTGCTCGCCCATCTGCGCCTTGATCAAGTCACCAATGGTGCCAGGTGAAGTCGACTCTTGCTCAGACTCTTTAAGCGACTGTACAGCCTCTTTCTCATCATCGTAGTCTTTAGCTTTAATAGATAGAGCCAAACCACGGTTCTTACGATCAACCGAGATAATCTTGGCTTCTACAGAATCGCCAACCTTGAACTGGTTACGTGCGTCTTCCACCTTGTCACGGCTAATGTCAGAGGCTTTCAAGATGCCCTCGACTTCTTCAGCCAGCTTAATGGTGACAGACTTCGCATCCACTTCAATCACTTCGCCGGTTACGATCGCGCCGCGATCGTTTTCAGACACGTAGTTGCCGAAGGGATCGTCTTCCAGCTGCTTAACGCCCAGAGAGATACGCTCACGCTCTGGGTCGATAGAGAGGATAACGGTTTCGATTTCGTCGCCCTTCTTGTAATTGCGAACCGCTTCTTCACCGACTTCGTTCCAGCTGATGTCTGACAGGTGCACAAGGCCATCGATGTTGCCTTCAAGCCCAATGAAGATACCGAAATCAGTGATCGATTTGATGTTGCCGCTGATCTTGGCGCCCTTCTGGTATTCACCCGCAAAAGCATCCCATGGGTTCTGCTGGCACTGCTTGATACCAAGCGAGATACGACGACGCTCTTCGTCGATATCCAACACCATCACTTCTACTTCGTCACCCAGGTTAACGATCTTGGAAGGATGAACGTTCTTGTTGGTCCAATCCATTTCAGAGACGTGTACCAGACCTTCAACACCCTCTTCCAACTCGGCAAAGCAACCGTAGTCAGTGAGGTTAGTGATCTTGGCTTTAACACGGCTGCCTTCTGGGTAGCGACCAGTGATCTCAACCCATGGATCTTCACCCAGTTGCTTAAGACCCAGCGATACGCGATTGCGCTCGCGGTCAAACTTGAGGATCTTAACGTCGATTTCCTGGCCTACTTCTACGATCTCAGAAGGATGCTTGATGCGCTTCCAGGCCATATCAGTAATGTGCAGCAGGCCGTCAACGCCGCCCAAGTCAACAAAGGCGCCGTAGTCCGTCAGGTTCTTAACGATACCTTTAACAGACATGCCTTCTTGCAGCGACTGCAGCAGCTCTTCACGTTCTACGCTGTTCGCTGCTTCCATAACGGCACGACGAGAAACCACAACGTTGTTGCGCTTCTGATCGAGCTTTATCACTTTAAATTCGAGTTCTTTGCCTTCCAGGTGCACAGTCTCGCGCACGGGACGAACGTCAACCAATGAACCGGGCAGGAATGCACGGATAGTGTTGATGTCTACGGTGAAGCCGCCTTTTACTTTGCCATTGATGATGCCAGTAACAACCTCATCAGCTTCGTGAGCCGCCTCAAGATCTTTCCACGCTTCAGCGCGCTTGGCCTTTTCACGGGAAAGTTTTGTCTCACCGAAACCGTCTTCTACGGTTTCCAGTGCTACCTGTACTTCATCGCCAATTGATAGAGCGCACTCACCGGCAGCGTCTAGGAATTGGTTGCGGGGGATAACGCCTTCAGACTTCAGGCCAGCGTGGACAGTAACCCACTCGCTATCGATGTCGATAACAACGCCGGTAACAATAGCACCGGGTTTCATGTCGACGGTTTTTAAGCTTTCTTCAAAGAGTTCGGCGAAAGATTCGCTCATTAGGAATACCTGTGATGTGTCGGCGACAAGCCGCCTTCTCCGTGTCTCCAGCCGACGCGGGTCATTTTCAATTTACTGTGCCTCAAACCCTGACTGGATTCAGTTAAAGACACAGCAATGTTTTCTACACCTTCACTACTTTTTCAGCACTAACAATTTTAACCAGCGATGACCAGAAAAGTCGTAAAGAAGGGCCGCAACCGTTTAGATAAGCCCTTTCTCTCTTACTTTTTGCATGACCAACTCAAACACCTCGGATATGGGAGTGGCACTGCTATCGATCTCAATGGCATCTTCTGCAGGTATCAGCGGCGACACTTCGCGCGTGCTATCGCGCTCATCGCGCTCCCTGATCTCCTCCAGAAGGCGCGGCAGACTAACACTTTCCCCCTTATCTATCAACTGCTTATGACGCCTCTCGGCGCGCTCTTCGGCACTGGCAGTCAAGAAGAGCTTCAGCTGAGCATCCGGAAAAACGACGGTACCCATATCACGTCCGTCAGCAACCAAACCAGGGCTTCGCCGCATCTCACGCTGGCGCACAAGAAGGGCTTCTCTAACGCTGGGAATAACAGCAACGCTGGAAGCACCCAGCCCGCCCTCTTCGGTGCGAATTGCCCGGGTCACATCCTGACCTTTATAGGCAACCAGAATCTCTCCATCGCCTGAGGCCGAGAATTTCACGTCCAAATGACGCGCAATATCGGTGACGGCCGCTTGATCATCCCATTCAACGCCTTCGAGCACACAGGCGTGGCCAATTACCCTGTACAAGGCTCCGCTATCGAGGAGATGCCAGCCCAGTTTTTCGGCTAGCAATTGGGTAATTGTGCCTTTACCGGCTCCTGACGGACCGTCAACCGCTATAACGGGAATAGTGTCAGGCGACATCGCCGTTAACCTCGGCAATATTTAATCCCAAACCACGAACGAGGCCGGAAAAATTGGGAAAAGAAGTCGCGACATGGCCGCAGTCGCGCACGGTAATTTCGCGCTCTGCTCGCAGCCCCGCTAACGCAAAAGACATGGCAATACGATGATCGTGAAAGGTGTTGATCTCTCCGCCGCCGAGGGTGCCTCCGTCGATAATGATGCCATCTTCCAGAACTTCAGCCGCAATTCCTAACGTGACCAAACCCTCTGCCATCGCGGCGATACGGTCGCTCTCTTTCACGCGCAGCTCTGCAGCGCCGGTGAGCACAGTTCGTCCTGATGCACAGGCCGCAGCCACAAACAGCACCGGAAACTCGTCAATCGCCAACGGCACCTGATCCTCGGGTATTTCAATTCCTTTCAACGGCGCATACCTGACTCGAATGTCGGCAACCGGCTCCCCGCCCACATCCCGTTCGTTGCTAAGCGTTATATCCGCGCCCATCAACCTGAGGATGTTGATCACCCCGATCCGCGTTGGATTAATACCGACATGCAACAGCGTGACATCAGAGTCAGGCGCAATGCTCGCTGCCACGAGCAAAAACGCAGCAGAGGAAATGTCTGCAGGTACATCAATATCGCAACCCTGAAGCTCACCGCCTCCGGTGATACTAACTGTGCTACCAGTACACTCCACGGCATAACCAAACCCCTGCAACATGCGCTCAGTGTGGTCGCGGGTAATACCAGGCTCCGTCACCGAAGTTGTACCGCTGCTGTACAACCCTGCCAGCAAGATACAGGACTTCACTTGCGCACTGGCCATAGGGGTAACGTAATCGATACCGCGAAGGGGCTCCCCGCCGCGTATCACCAGCGGCGGCCTCCCGCCGTCTGATGAGTCAATGGTCGCACCCATTTCAGCTAACGGCTGGATCACGCGATTCATCGGCCGGCCGGATAACGATTCGTCGCCCACCAATGTAGACTCAAATGCCTGGCCCGCTAAAAGACCACTCATTAAACGCATCGCTGTGCCAGAATTACCAAGATCTAACGGCGCATCGGGCTTTTGCAGACCGTGCAGGCCCACGCCCTCAATAAGGACTTCACCAGCCCCAGGGCGTTCGATGGATACACCCATGGCGCGAAAGGCAGCCAGCGTTGCCAGTGCATCTTCACCCTCTAGAAAGCCGGAAACACGCGTTGTGCCCTGGGCGATTGCGCCCAACATAATAGAGCGATGCGACATAGATTTATCGCCGGGAACTCGCACCTCGCCCTGTAGCGAGCCTCCGGGCGCAATCACGTAATCCATACCTTTTAATTTCCTTGTTGTACTTAGCTTTCGCCAGAAGGTGGCGCCGATGCCGCAGCAAACGCATCACGTGCTCGCTTGGCTTCGCTAAAAGTTGCTTCGAGTTGCTGCGCGTCCTCATTTGCAATGGCATCGCGCAATGCAGCAAGATGCTCTGTAAAGCCATCGAGGGATTTCAGAAGAGCCTCTTTATTGGCAATACTAATATCGCGCCACATCACAGGATCACTAGACGCAATACGGGTAAAATCACGAAACCCACCCGCCGCATACCGAAAAATATCCTCGCCGCGCTCTGAGCGCGCTAATGCGTCAACCAGCGCGTAGGCCAGCACATGGGGCAGATGGCTAGTCGCAGCCAAAACCAAATCATGTTGCTCAACAGACATGTCTAACACTTCAGCGCCTGTGCTTTCCCACATAGCTCGAATTAACGCGACTGCCTCTGAATCATTCCCCGGCTCTGGCGTCAAAATAACGCGATGATCACGGTACAAATCTGCCCTGGATGCCTCAACGCCGCTATTCTCAGAACCGGCAATCGGGTGGCCTAGCACTAACTGCCCAGGCATTTTCCCGCCACCCATCGCCAGAGCGGTTTTGTGGAGGTTACCTTTCACGCTAGCACCGTCTGTCACCGCAATCATGCGGCCTTCGCTTTCAGCCACAGCGATTACGCGTGGCATCAGCTGCTCAAGTAACGTTGCAGCTGTGAGGGTTGGAGTACAGATCACAATCACATCGGCAAGACTTACGGCGTGGTCGATATCCAAGGTGTATTCATCGATGACACCCAGTTCCACTCCGCGCTCCAGCGATGGCGTGCGATGCCCATACCCAACAAAACGTTTACTAAACCCGCTGGCCCGTAAGGCACGCGCCAAGGAGCCACCAATGAGGCCCAGGCCGACGATGACCACCGTGTCCGCTTTATAGGTCAAAGCACGGCCTGTGGGTAGGAACCCAGGGGCTTCAGCATGATGGACTGCTCTTCTAGCTCAGACACAATGGCTGCAATTTTTTCGTCCTGCAGGTGGCCTTCGAACTCAATAAAGAAAACGTAGGCCCACTTCTCGGTGCGCGAAGGCCTTGTATCGATTCTTGTCAGGCTTACATTGCCCTTGCGAAACGGCTCCAGCAGGGTAAACAATGCGCCCGGCTTATTGCGGCTAGAAACAATGATGGACGTTTTATCGCGGCCGCTGGGTGGCACCTCCTCTCTACCGATGATGAGAAAGCGCGTGGTGTTATCGGCGTAGTCTTCGATATTGGAGGCCAAAGGGTCTAACGGATATAGATCGAGGGCCATATCACCTGCGATAGCAGCAACGCTGGTATCTTCAGCGGCCATTCGCGCCGCCTCACCATTGCTACTGACCGCGTGACGTTCAACGCCCGGCCAATGGCGGTCTAGCCAGATACGACACTGCGCCAACGCCTGTTGATGTGCACATATGCGCGTAATCTCCTCCGCTGCAGCCCCGCGTGCGGCCAAGAGATGGTGAGAGATACGCAGCTCAACCTCACCAGAAATTTTCAGCGGCGAATCCATAAAACTGTCCAGCGTGTGGCTCACCATACCTTCAGTCGAGTTCTCCACCGGCACTACACCGTAGTGACACTCACCCGATGCCACCTGCGCAAATACGCTGTCTATCGTCGCCTGCGGCACGCATACCGCAGCATGGCCAAAGTGCTTAATAGACGCTGCTTGCGTGTAGGTTCCTTCAGGGCCGAAGTACGCAACTTGCAACGGCCTCTCAAGCGCCAGACACGCCGACATAATCTCGCGGAAAATATGCGCAACCGTTTTGCCCGCCAGTGGTCCGGGGTTGCGTTCAATGATCGCCTCAAGCACTTGCGCTTCGCGCTCCGGGCGATAGTAAACAACATCGTTGCTGTCGCCGCCCTTCGCCTGAGCATCCGCCAACTTGATGGCCGCAACGCGTTCGGCGCACTCAGCTCGTCGATTGATAAGCGCCTGAATCTCTCGATCTATCCCATCGATATCGGCACGTACTTGCTCAAGGTCTCGTTCGTCACTCATAGCAGTTATCGCTGAAAGTAATCATTGGTTTTTAGCCATTGCGCTGTTCGAAATCTGCCATAAATGCGATCAAGGCATCGACCGCGTGCTCGGGTACAGCGTTATAAATACTGGCTCGCATGCCCCCTACCGAGCGATGTCCTTTTAGGTTCAGCAAGCCCGCCGCTTCAGATTCGGCTAAGAACTGCTTATCCAGCGCATCATCGGCCAGCGTGAAAGGCACATTCATCCAAGAGCGATCACTGACTGCCACTGGATTCGCATAGAAGTGGCTCTTATCGATAGCCGCATAGAGCTTTGAGGCCTTGCGCTCATTCACTTGAGCCATCGCATGCAAACCGCCCTGCTCCGTCAGCCAATCAAACACTAAACCGGCCAAATAAATCGCAAAGGTGGGTGGTGTGTTGTACATAGAATCGTTATCTGCAGCGACCTTCCAATCCAGCATGCTAGGGCACTGTGCATGGGCTTTACCTAACAATTCGCGTTTTACAATCACTATGGCAAGACCAGCGGGCCCAATATTTTTTTGTGCCCCGGCGTATATCACGCCAAAGTCATTCACGTTTATCGGACGCGACAGAATTGTGGACGACATATCCGCGACCAGAGGCACCGATACATCGGGCGTCCAATGAAATTCAACGCCACCGATGGTTTCGTTCGGCGTGTAATGTAGATACGCCGCCTCCTGATCAAGGCTCCAGCTTTCGAAGGCAGGGATGTTCGTAAAGTTCTGCTCCTGCGAACTCGCCACTACGTTAACCTGACCATAGCGCTTGGCTTCAGCTATCGCCTTCTTAGACCACTGGCCTACATTCAGGTAGTCAGCTTTGCCAGCGTCACCCATCAAGTTAAGTGGTACGCCCGCAAATTGCATGCTGGCTCCGCCTTGAAGAAAGAGCACAGCGTAGTCGTCTGAAACATCCAACAGGTTACGCAGGGTTTGCTCCGCGTGCTCTGCTACACCGACTACTTCAGGGCTACGATGGCTCATTTCCATGATGGACAAACCCGCCCCATGCCAGTCGAGCATGTCGTTTTGGGCTATTTCCAGAACCGCCTCGGGCAATGCCGCAGGACCGGCGCAAAAATTGTAGCTTCGCGTCATCATGTTTCCTTAATGCTTCGTAACTTTCTGATATTGCTCATTAGCCGTCGCCCTCAGCGTCAATGCCCAACAAGCAAAAAATGAATAAATAACTGTGGTTAGTTTTGAAGAACAGCCCCGCGCAAGAAAGCGGGGCCGTTTATCATTCTTCGCCATCGTCCTCTGAAGGCGACTCGTCCGCACTTGCTTCGCCATTAACGGCATCATCGACGCCAGCACCATCATCGCTGCCCTGCCCAGTGCCACTGTCTTCAGCGAGGTCGTTGGCCAGCGCTCCGGCTTCTTCAGAAGGTTCATCGATGCGTTCAACACCCACCAGGCTTTCACCCTCTTTGGTGCGGATAACACGAACCCCCTGCGTATTACGCCCCTGCACAGACACTTCATCGGTACGCGTGCGAACCAAGGTACCCTGGTTGGAGATCAGCATCAGCTCATCACCTTCAAACACCTGCACTGCGCCAACCATATTGCCGTTGCGATCGCTGGTAGCCATGGCGATCACACCCTTCGTGCCACGGCCTTTGGTGGGAAACTCGTCCATCGGTGTACGCTTGCCATACCCGTTCTCACTCACCGTTAACACCGCGCCATCTGCCTGCGGGATAATGAGCGAGATCATGCTGTGGCCATCACCCAGACGGATACCACGCACGCCTCGAGCCGTACGACCCATGGCTCGCACATCACCTTCTTTGAAGCGCACGGCTTTGCCTTCGCTGCTAAACAGCATCACATCGCTGCTGCCTTCGGTGATCGCGGTGCCAACCAACACATCGCCTTCCTCCAGCTCTAAGGCGCGCAAGCCGACGCTGCGCTGACGAGCAAAGTCTGTCAAAGCCGTCTTCTTTACAGTGCCGTTGGCCGTCGCCATAAAGATGTAATGGCCTTCGGTGTACTCTTCCACCGGCAGAATCGAGGTAACGCGCTCCCCCTCTTCCAACGGCAACAGGTTCACCATCGGACGGCCACGCGAGTTTCTGCCGGCCAGGGGAATATGAAAAACCTTCAACCAATACACCTTGCCCAGGTTAGAGAAGCAAAGAATGGTGGCATGGGTGCTGGCTATCAACAGGTGCTCAACGAAATCTTCGTCTTTTACCGAAGTCGCAGATTTGCCCATACCGCCGCGACGCTGCGCCTGGTAATCGGCCAGCGGCTGTGTTTTGGCATAACCGCCATGAGAAATGGTCACTACGCGATCTTCTTCGGTGATCAGGTCTTCTACGGTTAAATCATGCTGCGATGCGCTTATTTCAGTGCGGCGCTCATCACCATACTCGGTAACGATCTCCTCCAGCTCTTCACGGATAACCATCTTCAACCGCTCTGGATCAGCCAAAATATCGAGGAAATCGGCAATTTCTTTGAGTCGTTCCTGGTACTCGTTCAGTAGCTTTTCATGTTCAAGGCCTGTCAGACGATGCAGGCGTAATTCCAAAATGGCCTGTGCCTGAGCCGGCGACAAATGGTATTTACCATCGTGCAAACCATAGCGTTCCTCAAGATCATCGGGCCGGCACGCATCGGCGCCCGCGCGTTCTAGCATCCCGGAAACATCCCCGGGCAACCAAGGCTGTGCCAGCAGCTTCTCACGCGCTTCAGCGGAGCTTGGCGACGCTTTAATCAACTCGATAATCGGGTCGATATTGCTCAACGCAATCGCGAGCCCTTCAAGAATATGGCCACGCTCGCGCGCCTTGCGTAGCAAGTAAATCGTACGCCGCGTCACGACCTCACGGCGATGACGGATAAAGGCTTCGATGATCTCCTTCAGGTTCAGAACCCGCGGCTGGCCATCAACTAGCGCCACCATGTTGATACCAAACACCGACTGCAAACCCGTTTGCGAGTACAGGTTATTCAACACCACGTCGCCGATTTCACCACGGCGAAGCTCTATCACCACTCGCATACCGTCTTTATCAGACTCATCGCGCAGCTCGGTGATGCCTTCAATCTTTTTCTCTTTTACCAGCTCAGCAATACGCTCAATCAAGCGCGCCTTGTTGAGCTGATAGGGAAGCTCGTGCACCAGAATAATATCTTTACCGCGCTTCTCATCGGTAATCACCTCCGCTTTGGCGCGCACATAAATGCGGCCGCGACCAGTGCGGTAGGCCTGAATAATCCCCGCGCGACCGTTGATAATTGCACCGGTAGGAAAATCAGGGCCGGGAATATGCTCCATCAACTCGTCAACGGTTATGTCGGGGTTAGAGATCAATGCCAGGCAGCCGCTGATCACCTCCGTCAGATTGTGCGGAGGGATATTGGTCGCCATGCCGACGGCTATGCCCGATGAACCATTGATCAGAAGATTAGGCACACGCGTCGGCATCACATCGGGAATGCGCTCGGTACCGTCGTAATTATCGACAAAATCGACTGTCTCTTTATCGAGATCCGCCAAAATCGCATGTGAGATTTTACGCATGCGAATTTCGGTATAACGCATTGCCGCGGCAGAATCGCCATCGACAGAACCAAAGTTACCCTGCCCATCCACTAGCATGTAACGCATGGAGAACGGTTGAGCCATACGCACGATAGTGTCATAAACGGCAGAGTCTCCGTGGGGATGGTATTTACCAATCACGTCACCCACTACACGGGCAGATTTCTTGTAGGCTTTGTTCCAGTCATTGTTCAGCTCGTTCATCGCGAACAACACCCGACGATGCACTGGCTTGAGCCCATCGCGCACATCGGGGAGCGCGCGACCGACGATCACACTCATCGCGTAATCGAGGTACGACTGTTTCATCTCGTCTTCAATATTGACGGGAAGAATTTCTTTGGCTATTTCACCCATGTGGTGCGATTTCCTTGGCGTTTGTTTGCGCTACTGTTATTTGCTGCTGCTGTTTTAGATTGTTTGCTGTTTTTTGGCTGATATTGGCTGATATTGGCCACTTTCTACACTGCAAAACGCACTTCCATCTCCGATGAGAAGCAGAGCCTTTGACACCTTGATATCGGCTTCAAATTTAGCCGCCAATTATACGCGAAGATGCCTCCCTATCGCTACGTTTTTACAGAATTTGAAGGGGTTTAAAGCGCCTGAGGGGCTTTTGCGGGTATACTCCCGCGCTGACTTGGAAAATTGCGATAACGCTGGGCGAAATCCATAGCAATTGACGTTAATGCGCAATCAAAAACACGCTAAAACAGCGGTACACAAGCAGCCGATTCAAAAGGAATAACGAGCATTATGAGCGAGCTACCAGCAAACGTAGACAGCCTCCTCCATCCCTCCTGGACAATTCCTGTACTTCCACGCGGCGTAGTACTTGAAAACCACAGTATCGCCATTACCGATGGCAAAATTACGGCGATTGCTCCCCGCCATCAAATGAACGCCGTTTCTGCCAAGCAAGAACACGAGCTGCCGGGCCAGGCAGCTCTACCGGGGCTCGTAAACTGCCACGGTCATGCAGCTATGACCCTGCTGCGCGGTTATGCCGATGACACACCACTCATGCCCTGGCTCGAAGACCATATATGGCCGGCCGAAGGCGCGCATGTAAGCGAAGAGTTTGTTGAAGACGGCGTGGAACTGGCGATCGCTGAAATGTTGCGCTCTGGCACAACAACCTTTAGCGACATGTATTTCTTCCCAAATGTAACCGCGGCCACGGCGCAAAAAATGGGCATGCGCTGCCAGATCACTTTTCCGGTGTTCGATTTCCCCACCGCCTGGGGGCAAAACGCTGACGACTACATCAGCAAAGGCCTGGCCGTGCGCGATGACTTTAAACACAGTGATCTGGTGTCCGTTATCTTTGGCCCGCACGCGCCCTATACCGTCAACCAGGAAAACCTCGGCAAAGTGGCGACACTGGCCGCTGAGCTAGACACCGGTATTCACATTCACCTGCACGAAACCTCCGGTGAGGTTCTGCAAGCCGTTGAGGAACACGGCGAGCGCCCGCTGGACACACTGAATCGCCTCGGTCTACTCGGTCCACGCACCCAGGCCGTGCACATGACAGATATCGGTGACCAGGATATAGCGCTTCTTGCAGCAACTGGCACGCACGTGGTGCACTGCCCCATGTCGAACATGAAGCTCGCGTCGGGCACCTGCCCTGTGTACAAATTGGCAGAGGCTGGCGTGAACGTCGCACTGGGAACCGATAGCGCGGCAAGTAACAACAATCTGAATCTGTTTATCGAAATGCAAACAGCGGCACTGCTCGCCAAACTGGCGTCGCAGAATGCCGCCTCTATTCCCGCCGCAGATGCGCTAGCGATGGCAACCATCAACGGCGCGCGCGCCATGGGTATCTCTGACAAGGTGGGCAGTCTGGAAATTGGCAAGCAAGCCGACATTATTTCTGTTGACCTCTCTGGGCCAGAAACACAGCCCTTGTATAATGCGCTCTCTCAACTGGTTTATGCCTGCAATGGCAGTCAGGTCAGCCACAGCTGGATCAATGGCGAACTGGTTATGGCCCAGCGCGAGCTGTTGCGCCTTGATCTGGCTTCACTGGCGAGTAAGACAAATGCCTGGCAGGCGCGTATTAGTCAGTAACATCTTCTTTTAACCACGACAGAATCAGGCAAACCGATGAGCACTACGCAATCAGTGGACACAGCCAACGTAGACGAACAAGAAATCGCCAAATTTGAGGCGCTAGCGTCGCGCTGGTGGGATCGTGACAGTGAATTCAAACCGCTGCACGAGATCAACCCGCTTCGTGCCAACTACATCGACAAGCACTCTCCCGTCGCTGGCAAAACGCTCATTGATGTGGGTTGTGGAGGCGGCATTCTCGCTGAAGCCATGGCCCAAAGAGGCGCAACCGTGAGTGGGATAGATATGGGCGAAGCGCCATTGTCCGTTGCCAAACTGCATGGTCTGGAATCAGGTGTAGACGTGGATTATCGACAAACGACAGCTGAAGCGCTGGCAGAAACGGAGGCGGAGTCTTACGACGTTGTTTGTTGCCTCGAAATGTTGGAGCACGTACCTGATCCAGGCGCCATCATTGCCGCCTGTGCTGAACTCGCGAAACCCGGTGGCTCACTCTACTTTTCTACGATCAACCGAAACCCCAAAGCTTTCGCCTTTGCCATCGTTGGCGCAGAACATATTTTGCGCCTGCTGCCTGCGGGCACGCACGAGTACGCAAAGTTCATCAAGCCATCGGAGATGGCCGGCTGGCTGCGCGACGCGGGGCTAAAAATGGAGGGGATGACAGGGCTCACTTACAATCCGATTACCCGCCACTATCGCCTGAATGAAAAAGACGTCAGCGTGAACTATATGATTCGCGCGGCGAAACCCGTGTGACCCTTACTTCCTACTCTGGTTTTCCAACCACATTGCGCGCGGTGCTTTTCGATCTGGACGGCACCTTGGTCGATACCGCTGATGAGTTTGTCCCGGTTGTGCAAACACTGCGTGAAGAACATGGCCTACCGGCCATGGAAGCACAACGCATACGCGAAAATGTTTCCAATGGTGCGCGCGCGCTGGTGAAACTCGGCCTGGGCATTGAAGAAAATGCGCCGGAGTTTGAAGACAAGCGCATCCGGCTACTTGAGCTATACAGCGGCGTGCTGGGCACGCTGGCAAAGCCATACCCAGGCATTGTGCCGCTGCTGGAACGCTTAGAAGGCGCTAACATTTCATGGGGAATTGCCACCAATAAGCCTCGACCGTATACCGAGCCTCTGCTGGCAAAACTCAACATTCAACCTGCACCGGGCTCCGTCGTTTGTCCTGAAGATGTCAGCGATCGAAAGCCTCACCCCGAGTCTCTTTACCGTAACTGCAAAGAGCTTGGCTGTGCGCCCCACGAAGCAATCTATATAGGCGATCACGTAAGAGACATCGAAGCCGGAAAGCGCGCAGGCATGTTCACCATTGCCGCCGGTTACGGCTACATCGAGCCCAATGACTGTGCGGAAGATTGGGGCGCAAATCTCTGCGTAGACAGTAGCGCGTTATTAGAATCCATCATTTTTAGCGAATAAAAAGCATGAACACACAACAGATTCCAAACGACTACACCGCAAGCGGCGACCTACTGGCGGGCAAAAACATTCTCGTGACCGGCGCTGGCGACGGCATTGGCAGGGTGGCTGCGCTCACCTACGCAAAGCACGGCGCCACCGTAATTTTGTTAGGCCGCACCGAATCAAAACTTGAGTCAGTTTACGACGAGATTGAAGCAGCAGGCGGAGCCAAGCCGGGCATTGTTGAACTCGACCTCAACACTGCGCCAGAAGAGTCTTACACAACGCTCGCTGATAGCCTCGCGGCAGAGCTGGATTGTATAGACGGCGTGTTGCACAACGCCGCCTTGTTAGGCGACAAGCGCCCCATTGAGAGTGCGACGTATACTGCATGGCAGGAGGTGATGCAGGTGAACGTTAATGCACAATTCATTTTGACAAAAACGCTAATGCCACTACTTAAAAAGAGTGATGCCGCTTCAATCATTCTCACGTCTTCCACGGTGGGTCGCGTAGGCCGCGCCTTCTGGGGCGCCTATGCTGTGTCTAAATTTGCAACCGAAGGATTTATGCAGGTGCTGGCAGGTGAGCTAGAGAACACATCCAGTATTCGTGTCAATTCACTCAACCCAAAAGCAACCAACACCAATATGCGCCACTTAGCCTACCCGGGTGAGAAACCTACCGACAACCCATCGCCGGAAGACATCATGCCTGCTTACCTTTACCTAATGGGGGAAGACAGCGCGCCGGCTAATGGCCTTGCCTTCGACGCTCGGTGATAACCGGCTACATAGCCAGCTACTTGGTACGCGGCTTTTTCTTTGCTACGCCCCGCCCGGTGCGCTTACCAAACTGTCGATCCATTACTTCACGCTCTTTCACGCTGCCGCGTTTTAATGACTTCACAGGTATATCCGCCATTCGATAGAGCGATTTTACGTCTTTGTGGTCCATCTCAATCCACTGGCCCTGCTTAACCTTGGAGGGAATAAACAGCTCGCCATAACGCACTCGCTTCAGGCGTGAAACCGTTAAGCCCTGAGATTCCCACAGACGGCGCACCTCGCGGTTTCTACCTTCCATTAAAACGACATAGAACCAACGATTAATGCCTTCGCCGCCACCATCCTGTATATCGGTAAAGCGCGCGAGGCCATCTTCAAGCATCACTCCCTCCTTCATCCGATCGAGCATTTCAGGCTTAACCTCACCCATCACGCGAACCATGTATTCGCGCTCGATATTCGATGAGGGATGCATCAACGCATTGGCCAATTCGCCATCGGTTGAAAACAACAG
>JBGCFE010000204.1:0-4098 GCA_045106775.1 Halioglobus sp. | reverse complement strand
CGGCGGGCGTAGAAATGACACATTCCTACGAAATCGTGGAGTTTGGCCAGTAGCGCAGATTGTAGAGCCTGTTTTGCTCTAGATACGATAGCTAGTACTGGTCATCACTTTCGAAAGCGTTGTCATGGCATCTTTTACGGTAGGCGAGAACTCTGTTCCACCAGCCGCTAAAGCGTTCTCTCCGTGCCGCTGCTCATCTTCCAGCATTGTTTGCAAAATCAGCTGAGACTTTCTATCACTTTCTGGCAGTGATTGGAGGTGGTCTTTAAGATGTTGGCACACTCGCTCTTCGGTGGCGGCCACGAAACCAAGGCTCACCTTGTCACCGATAGCACCTGCAATGGCGCCCATCGCAAATGACATGCCGTACCAGGCCGGGTTAAACACGCTCCCCTTGCTGCCCAGTTCTCCCAGGCGCTCCTCGCACCACACCAGATGATCAATCTCTTCTTGTGATGCCTGCTCCATTTCGGCGCGTACATCAGGTAGTTTCGCGGTGAGTGCTTGCCCTTGATACAGCGCTTGCGCGCAGACTTCCCCGGTGTGATTGACGCGCATCAAGCCTACAACATGCTTGCGCTCGACATCCGATAGTTCCGCTTCTGAATGGCCCTTCGAAGGAGAAGGGCGTGCTGCCTTCACGCCGCGGCTGGTGACAGTACGCATGACGGCGTCTGCTTCAGTGATCAGCTTGTCTACGAATGAAAGGCGGCGTTCGCGCATGGTGTTACCTTCGTTAGTGCTTAAGCTTGGCGGGCAATGGCTCGCCAACCAATGTCTCTGCGCATTGTAACCCCACTCCAGCTTATTTTGTCTGCCGCGGAGTAGCAGTCTCGCTGCGCCGCCGCTATGTCGTCGCCCAGTGCGGTAACACATAGAACCCGCCCGCCGCTCGTAACAACGGCGCCCTCCTTTTCGACGGTACCTGCATGGAACACTTTGATGTTGTCTGCTTGGTCGGCATCTAATCCATCAATGGGAAAGCCTTTGTCGTAACTTGCTGGATAGCCACCCGCCGCTAGCACAACGCCCATTGCGCATCGCTTATCCCACTCTGCGTTCGTATTATTCAGTTCGCCATCCAGGGCAGCATCGCATAAAGCCACTAAGTCCGATTGTAGCCTTACCATGATCGGTTGAGTTTCCGGGTCGCCAAATCGGCAGTTGTATTCAATTACTTTGGGTTGGCCGTCTTCACCAATCATCAGCCCAGCGTAGAGAAAGCCTGTGTAATCATTGCCTTCAGCGGCCATGCCTTCAACCGTGGGCGTAATAACTTGATCCATGACTCGCTGGTACACAGCGTCGTCTACCACTGGGGCGGGCGAGTATGCACCCATGCCGCCGGTGTTGGGGCCGGTATCGCCTTCACCAATACGTTTATGATCTTGGCTGGTGGCCATAGGCAGAACATTTTTGCCATCAACCATCACGATGAAGCTGGCTTCTTCGCCGGGCAAAAATTCTTCAATAACAACGCGGCAGCCCGCATCGCCAAATGCGTTGCCAGATAGCATGTCGGTGACAGCGGCCTCTGCTTCCTCCAGTGTCATGGCAACGATGACGCCTTTGCCTGCCGCCAATCCGTCGGCTTTTACCACTATCGGCGCGCCTTGCTCGCGAAGGTATGCCAGTGCGGGTTCAAGCTCAGTGAAGTTTGCATAGGCACCGGTCGGAATGTTGTGCCTCGCGAGAAAATCTTTGGTGAACGCTTTCGAACCTTCAAGTTGTGCCGCGCCCTTGGTTGGGCCGAAGCATCTAAGGTTGCGCGAGCCAAAGTAATCAACCACGCCTTCTACTAAAGGCGCTTCGGGGCCGACTATGGTCAAGCCGACCGCGTTAGCCTCAGCAAAGTCTGCAAGCCCTGCAAAATCCATTGTATCAAGTGCGACGTTTTCGACGCCGGACTCGCGTGCTGTACCGGCATTGCCCGGCGCAACGTACACGGTTTTAACACTGGGGGATTGTGCTGCCTTCCAGGCCAGCGCATGCTCCCGGCCGCCACTGCCAATAACGAGAACGTTCATGGTGGTTTCTCCGTGTATCGCTTAAAAAAATGCGCGGTGTGACTAGTGCCTAAAGTGGCGCATGCCGGTGAAGACCATAGCCATGCCATGCTCATCGGCTGCTGCAATCACCTCTTCGTCGCGAATCGAGCCGCCAGGTTGTATTACTGCTGCAATGCCGCTCTGGCCGGCGTTATCGATACCGTCACGAAAGGGGAAAAATGCGTCAGAAGCCATTACCGAGCCTTTTACTGCTAGCCCTGCGTGTTCAGCTTTGATAGCTGCAATGCGTGCTGAGTTGATGCGGCTCATTTGGCCAGCGCCTACGCCAACCGTTTGTCCATTGGTTGCGTAAACAATGGCGTTGGATTTAACAAACTTGGCGACCTTCCAGGCGAACAGCAAATCTTGAAGTTGTTGCTGGCTTGGTTGCAATTTACTGACAATTTTCAAGTCGGCTTCAGTGATCATTCCCAGATCGCGATCCTGAACGAGCAAGCCTCCGTTCACGCGCTTGTAGTCCAGGGCTGCGCCAGAGTTGGACCACTCGCCACAGCTCAGTAGCCGCACATTTTTCTTTTCTGCCACAGCGGCGGACGCTTCTTCGCTAACGCTGGGCGCGATAATGACTTCAACGAACTGTCGATCAACAATGGCTTTTGCCGTGGTGCCATCTAACTCTCGGTTAAATGCAATGATGCCGCCGAAGGCAGATTCGGTATCGGTTGCGAATGCCAGTTCATAGGCTTCACCGATAGTGTCCGCCACAGCTACGCCGCAGGGGTTGGCATGTTTGACGATAACGCAGGCAGGTTCAGCAAAATTTTTCACGCACTCCAGTGCCGCGTCAGTGTCAGCGACGTTGTTATAGGAAAGTGCCTTGCCTTGCATTTGTTGTGCTGTGGCTACGCTAGCCTCGGTAGGGTTTGCTTCTTTATAGAACGCAGCCTGCTGATGCGGGTTTTCGCCGTAACGCATGTCTTGTACTTTCTCGAACTGGCTGTTGAAGGTGCGCGGAAACTGCTCTGAGCCGCCTGGCACAAGTTTGCCGAAGTGGTTCGCGATCATGCCATCGTAGGCGGCGGTATGTTCATAGGCTTTGATTGCCAGATCGAAGCGTGTGGTCATGGACGTTGCGCCATCGTGCTGGCGCATTTCGTCAATGATGTTGTCGTAATCCGAGGCGTTTACCACAATGTTCACAAACGCGTGATTCTTGGCGGCAGCTCTCACCATCGTTGGGCCACCAATATCAATATTCTCGATGGCGTCTTCGAGTGTGCAGCCAGGCTTGGCGACGGTTGCAGCGAAGGGGTACAGATTCACCACCACCATATCAATCGCGTCGATACCGTGTTCTTGCATTACGGCATCGTCTTGGCCGCGTCTTCCCAGGATGCCGCCGTGCACTTTGGGGTGAAGCGTCTTTACGCGGCCGTCCATCATTTCCGGAAAACCTGTGTAATCGGCGACTTCTGTTACGGCCAGATTGTTCTCTTGCAGAAGGCGGAAAGTGCCACCAGTGGAAAGCAGCTCTACACCCAAATCGCGCAGTGCGCTTGCAAATTCAACAATACCTGTTTTGTCTGAGACGCTGATAAGTGCGCGTTTGACCATTACCTGATCGGTGTTGCTCATAAGAAGTGCTGCCTTTAGCTTTTTTCGGAAATCAGGTTGTACTGCTTTAGCTTCTTACGCAGTGTGCCCCGGTTTAGACCCAGCATCAGTGATGCCTTGGTTTGGTTGTTACGTGTGTAAGCCATGATTTCCTCTAGCAGAGGGGCTTCCATTTCGGCGAGAACCATTTGATAGACATCGGTGGACATCTGGCCGTCCAGCTCTTGTAAATACTGGCCAACAGCGCTCTTAACACTTTCGCGAAGGCTGCCTTTTGGAACGGCGGTGGTGACTTGGGTATCTGTGGCGGCGCCTGTGCTGTGAAGCGCGGTACTTGAAAGCCCTGTGTGGTCGGTGGCGGTTTCTTCAATAGCTGTGATAAGGGGTTCGGCCCGATTCATGCGGCAAGCTCCTCGTGGTCAGAGTTGAGCATTAGTTGCTCAATGAAAGTTAGTTGTGCTGCGGCACAATCGAT
>JBGCFE010000203.1:0-21037 GCA_045106775.1 Halioglobus sp. | reverse complement strand
CGCAGCAAATTCGCCGGGTACCTAGAGCGTCGAACCGAGATAGAGAGTGAAGCTAAACTACTCATAGAACGCACCAGCGGCGCGGTCGAGCAGCACGTAGTGAGCACCCTACCCGACACGCCCTTGCACACCAGCTTGTTTGATTTAGCGCGCATGCCCGCCACCGATCACAACCATGTCGAACTGTTAATCAACGGGCACCACACCTTTGAGAGCATCACCAATGGCATTGCCAATGCCAGCAGTTACATTTTTTTCCAGTTCTATATTCTGCGAGACGACGATCTTGGACAGCGCTTATGCAACAACCTAATGGAGCGCGCGCAGTCGGGCGTGAAGGTTTACGTTCTCTACGATGAAATTGGCAGCAGCCCATTTGACGACTCCAGGCTAATGAAGAAGCTTGAAAAAGCAGGCGTGCATGTCGCCCCCTTCAATACTACGCAAGGCTGGAAAAACCCGCTGCAACTGAACTTTCGCAACCACCGCAAAGTCGTTGTGGTTGATGGGCTACGCGCATGGATCGGCGGACACAATGTCGGCAACGAGTACCTGGGGCTAAACAAGAAGATTGGTGCGTGGCGCGATACCCATGCAATGTTTGAAGGCCCGGCAGTATTGGCCGCTGAGCTGGCCTTTGCCACAGACTGGCGCTGGGCGACCGGCGAACACCTCGAGGTTGATTGGGATTTTGAGCGCCCCGACAAAGGCAGCTCCGCCGTGCTGGTGTTTCCTTCAGACCCTGCCAGCAATTACGAAGAAGTGGGGCTAATGTTTCACCACCTCATCGTGTCAGCGAAGGAGCGTATCTGGATTGCCACCCCTTACTTTGTCCCTGACCGCGCGATTATCTCCGCACTGCAGCTAGCGGCACTGCGCGGTATAGACGTGCGCATCATACTGCCAGAGAAATGCGACAGCCGCGTCGTCGGCTTAGCGAACTGGGCGTTTACCAAAGAATTGATACCGGTAGGTGTACAGTTTTTTCGCTACTGCTCAGGCTTTATGCACCAGAAAGTACTGCTCATGGACGACGACCTCGCCAGCGTGGGCACCGCCAACTTTGACAATCGCTCAATACGATTGAATTTTGAAATTTCGCTGTTGGTAGAAGGCGACGTTTTTGCCGCAGAAGTTGAACAGATGTTGGAGCACGACATGCTGCAATGCCGCGAAGTCAGCGAAGAAGAAATTTCCGAGCAACCTACCTGGTTCACTCTCGCCACGGCGGCCGCTCGACTGGTATCACCTCTGTTGTAAAAAAGCGGCCGTCAATTTTTTACCCGGCAACGCCCATCACAAAGATGATCAGCACCGCTGGCGGCACCACAAAGCGTATCAAGAAGTGCCATACCGCAAACACGCCATCGCCTATCGGGCCCAGCTCATCACGAGTCGCCGCACGTGACATACCCCAACCGGCAAACACTGCGATGAGTAAACCGCCCAGCGGTAGCAATATCTGGTTAGAGAAGTAATCCATAATATCGTTGAAGTTCTTACCGCCAAACCCGGTTTCACCCATGACGTTATAGGAGAGAATCGACAACACACTAAAGACCGCCACAGAGCCAACGACCAAAATGGCACTCTTGTGCCTTGGCATATTGAAACGATCTTCCAACCAGGCGTTAACCGACTCAGCCAATCCCACCATCGATGTAATACCGGCAACCGAAAGAATCAGAAAGAACAGCACACTGAACACATAGCCACCGGGCATTTGTGCAAAGGCAACCGGCAACGTTTGGAAGATAAGACCAGCGCCCGCAGCCGGATCTAGCCCGTTGTTAAACACCGCGGGGAAAATCACCAGGCCCGCCAACAAGGCCACACCCGTATCAACCAAAACAATTAGCAATACCGAACTAGTGATAGAAATGGTTTTAGGTAAGTAAGCACCGTAGACCATCATGCCCGCCATGGCTACGCCCAGAGAAAAGAATGCCTGCCCGATGGCAGCCAGCATCGTTTTAAAATCAATCTTCGAAAAATCCGGCGTGAACAACCAGGCCACCGCCTCGCCAAAACCACCGGCAAACACATTGTAAACAGCCAGCACTACCAACAGAATAAACATGGTTGGCATCATCACGTTAACCGCGCGCTCGATGCCGTCTTTTACACCGGCGTAAATAATGGCGCCCGTAATAGCAAGGCCAAGCAGCGTCCACGCCAACATACCGAGGTTATCGGCCAGCACCGCGTCAAACTGCGCGCTTGCCGCAGCGGCATCTACGCCAACAAAACCTGTGGTAATTGCTTTAAAGAAATACCAGAGCACCCAGCCGACAACAACCGCGTACACAATTTCAATCGTGTAGGCCGCCAGTAAACCCATGCCGCCGACTATGCGCCACGCCTGCGGCCGGTTGTGCTGCTGCGCGAGCGTGCCCATCGCCGTGGTAGGGCTACCCTGCCCTCGCCTGCCGATTAGGAGCTCAGCCATGAGGATGGGCATACCAATACCGAACGCGCACGCTAAGTAGATAAGAACGAAGGCTGCGCCGCCGTTTTCGCCGGTTACATAAGGGAAACGCCAGATATTACCCAGGCCAACGGCAAAACCCACCGAGGCCATAAGAAATGCGAACCGCGATGAAAAGTGTGCCCCACTCGCAGCAACCATGTGATTCTCCGCTTTTTTAGTGTTATTGCTGGCAGTCTACACAAAAGCGGAGAGTTGGTCAGCGTTGCAAAATCACCGGCCGAAAAAACGCTCTACAGCGGCGCGGCGGCCTGCTTCAACCATGCAAGATTGGCAGCATCCAGCATCGGGCCAATCGTTTTCTCAACGCGGGCGTGATAAGCATTCAGCCAGTCGGTTTCTGCTTCGTTTAACAACGCGGTATCAAGCAGGCGTCGATCAAAGGGCACCAGACTGATGGTTTCAAACTCCAGCATGGGCGTCTCTAGCGCTCCGGGTGTTTCCTGCACCAACACCAGATTTTCGCAGCGGATACCCAATACACCATCACGATAGTAACCAGGCTCATTGCTAACAATCATGCCCGGCTGCAGCGAGACAGTGGAGGCCGCTTTGGAAATACGTTGCGGGCCTTCGTGCACGCTCAAAAAAACGCCTACACCGTGGCCAGTGCCGTGGTCATAATCAAAACCCTGCGACCACAGATACTGCCGTGCAAGCACATCCAACTGCGTGCCGGTGGTGCCTTTAGGAAAGCGCGCTGTAGCCAATGCAATATGGCCCTTAAGCACGAGTGTGAACAGCCTCTTGGCTTCCGCATCAGGCGCGCCGATAGCCACGGTGCGCGTGATATCGGTAGTGCCGTCGGTGTACTGCCCGCCGCTATCAACCAGATAGAGGCTATCCGCAGGCAACGCAGCCGGCTCGCCATTG
Source organism: Halioglobus sp. (assembly GCA_045106775.1). GTDB lineage: Bacteria > Pseudomonadota > Gammaproteobacteria > Pseudomonadales > Halieaceae > Marimicrobium. The sequence continues at coordinate 17,676 of JBGCFE010000203.1, read as the reverse complement.
AGATGGTTGTAGTGGCACATCGCAGCATTGGCGCCGGCGGCAGAAATGGTATCAAAGGAACCGGCGTGAAACTCATCGCCGTCGCTGCGAAATGAAAACAACTTATCGCTGAGAGTAGCCTCGGTGTGCTTAGCGCCATTAGCCACTTGTGTATCCAGCCAGTGCAAAAAACGAATCACTGCGACAGCGTCGCGTTTATGGGCCGCGCGGGAACCGGCCTGTTCAACCGCGTTTTTACAGGCTTTAGGAATGAGGGCCGGGTCTTCGCCGCGGATGAGTGTTGCACCAGCATCCGTCAATGCCAACTGGACGGCGGCATTCGCAGCCGCAGGGTCTGCAATAACCTCAAGCTGCGCGTAACGTTTCGCTTCGGTTGCAACGGATTGCTCTGGGTAAATCGTAACGCCCTCTCCCACATGCTCGACAAAACCTGAGGGCAGGCGCGCATCATCGACAAACAAATCGACATCGCCATTCTTCTGCAAAATAGCCAGGCTGAGAAGAACGGGCAGTTGTGGCATGTCGGTACCGCGCACGTTGAGCAACCAGCTCACTGCGTCAGGCTGAAAGACTAATGCGGCATCTGCGCCGCTCTGCCCAATTTTTTTACCCAGCCGTGTGCGTTTTGAAGCACTGGTTTCACCGGTATAACGCTCTTCGAGCAGTATCGCAGGCGACACAATAGGCTCGGGGCGGTCGCTCCAGCATTGGTCAATCAAATTGTCCGGACTGGCGACTAGCTTTATATCGCTTGCTGCTAAGGCAGTTTGCGCACTTTGATACCACGCCAGGGTGTGTAGCCGCGGGTCACAACCCACGCGCGCACCGGCGGGAAGCTGCTCAATGAGCCAGGGAATTTGAGGGGTTTCGATCAGATGATGAAAGGCATAACTTTGGCCGTCTACCTGATCACGCACCTGCACGGTGTAACGGCCATCCACAAACAGTGCGGCCTGTTCTGCCAGCACAATCGCAACACCCGCTGAACCGGTGAAACCGGTTAGCCAATGCAGGCGCTCATTGTGCGCAGGGATGTATTCGCCGAGATACTCGTCTGCCCGCGGTATCACCAGGGCATCGAGCGAGGCGGCCGCCATGGCCTTGCGCAAAGTGGCAAGGCGTTGCTCTGTATTACTCAAAGGGAATACTCGCAGGCGTTACTCACAAGGACTGCAGAAGGGAGGCCGCAGGCGCATTTAGTTTGAGTTACGATCACTCTTCATAAAGGTCAAAATCAGTTTTAGAGATACCGCAATCAGGGCACTCCCAATCTTCAGGTACATCTTCCCACTTTGTTCCCGGAGGAATGCCGTCATCAGGTAGGCCGTCAGCCTCGCTGTAGATAAAGCCGCAGATTACACATTCGTATTTTTTGAAATCAGTGTCGCTCATAGTTTTCTCCAATTCTGAATTTTACGCGGGAAGATTATACGTCACGAAAGGTGCTAAAGGCGCTACTTTGGTCAGCGAAGCTAAACCAGTGCTAGAACTCGCCCTCGAGCTTTAATCGATAACCATCGCCCTCAGGGGCAGCCATAAGCATTAGCGCCTCTGACAACTGACTATCAAGCGGTTCATCACTGCGCACCAAAATATCGATCAGGTACGCTCTGCCATTCACCTCTACTTGGCCCTCTGCTTCAAGGGGGCCGGAGAGTGTCAGCACCGTGCCGCGTAGCGGGCCACCATCCTGCTGGGCAAAATCCAGTGCATAGCTGCCTAAGGCTATAGGCCCCCGGGGGGCCTGCCAGGCAGCACGCTCCCACACCAGGCGGCCACTGCCCTGCGCTGGTAAAGCGTCTTCTATATCTAGCTCAGCCACTTGCAGATCAAAGTAACCGGCCAGCGCAACCGGCGCGAACTGTCGCAACAGATCTGCTGCAAACCTGGACTCAACATCCTGTAGTGAATAGCTGGTTTCGCCGCGTAATTTGACCTCACCGGTAAAACGCTGGCTACCCCAGCGGCTCTGTACAGTCAGCGAGGGCGATAGCGTCAGCAGAGAGGCCGCAGAAAGTGACCAATCAACAGCACCCAAATGGAGAAACCCGGAAGGCGTGCGCACCATGGCTCGGCTAGCGCGCCCATCCCAGACAGTGCCAGCAACACCCTGCAGAATCACCTGATCTTCTGGTAGAACATAGCTAATCAAACGCGCAGGCGCGGCCGACAATAGACTGAACACAAGGACTAACAGCAGGATGAATACCTGCAAAGAACGTAGCGATAACACTTTATCCAGCCTGCGCCATTCGCACAGTCGCGTTTACTCGGCCGGTAGCACCAGCTTGCGTGACAGACACTTCGCGCACCAGCAAGCCTTCGCGGTACTCCATCTCGTGCAGCCACTTTAAAATATCATCAAACGCCGCATTCTCCAGCCGCACCTGTATTTCGCCGCGGCTATTGGGCTGTAACCTGCTAACGGCCAATTTCAGGCGGCCCGTAGATTGGTTAATCAAACTGGTGAGATTGCGCTTATTGCCGACACTCGCGCCACTTTCTTTCAACTGCTTTAGCTCTGACACCATAGCATCGACGCGCACCAGCGATTCGGCAACCGCCACATTTTGCACTGACAGTGAGTCTCGTTTTTGCGCCAAAGGTGACCAGACAAACTGAAACAGCACATAAAGCACTACCGCCACAGCCAGCGCCATCACACTCATCTGCTCGCGCTGGTTGAGCGCTGTGAACCACTCCCTCATGAGCGTTCACCGATACGCAAACGCGCACGTACGCCATCGCCCTGCGCATTACTGCTTTCCATTACGGCTTCTAAACCGGCGGCGTTAATTTTGGTACGTAGCTCTTCTACCGCTTCAAAATCTGTCGCCACAAGATTCATGCGCATTTCTGCAGATTTGTCGTTGTAGTTGATCGTGGCAATGCTGGTGCCGGGCATGGCTGCAACCACTCCGCCAACCTGTTCCATAAGACTCACAAAGCCGCCACTCTCACTGGTACCACGCAGGGCATCCAGCTGCCGGCTCAATTGCTTCTCTGCATCCACAACCGCGCCTTTGGGGAATGCCTGGCGATAACTGGTTTCAACCGCCTGGCGCAGCGCCAGATTGTCTTCATCAAGCGTGCGCAGCTCTAAATAATCTGCACCCAGTTGCAGGCCAAAAGCCAGGGCAAACAATGCAGCTGCCGCACGCCAATATTTCCACCAGCGTTCAAACGGCAGGCGCGGTGCATAGCCACCCTGCAACAAATTGAGATCAAGCTGGCCCGCTTCGCTTAATAGCATGGCGGAAAACAGGTTACCCTGACGCCACTGCACTTTACTTTCCAGGGCATCGGGTACGAGTGCTGTATCGGCGGCTTGATCATTACCGTAGATAACCACGGCCGCAGGAAGTGCAGGTGTATCTGCTTCCGCACTGGCTGCCGGCAACACGGCGGCCAGCAACGGCTCCAGCATGCTTTGCTCACTGGTAAAACCTTGCGCAGCGCCGGTACGTACTACGGCAGTTTGCTCCGCTCCTTCACTGCCCTGCTCAAGCACCAGGCACCATTCATCTGGCTGATGCGGCAACAGAAGAGGCTCGGGCAACCAGTGGGTAATACCCGGAAACTGCGCGAGGCGCTCCTGCCAATAGTCGACGCGCTCACGGGCGCACACCGCTACAGCAATGTGATCCGCATCGATGGTGGTATAGGCGAAGTGTAAGTCGTCTACATCGGCAGCAACTTGTTCCTCGAGCATGAACGGCAAAGATTTTGCCAGATGTTTTTTCTCAGCGGCAGTCACGGGCAAAGTAAGCAAACGCGCGTCGGCGCCCGGCACCGCAAAAATCACTTTCATTTTACGCTGCGCCAAAGCGACACGCAGGCTTTGGGCAGCGGCATCATCATCCAGCCACACGGGCTCATCACTGGCACCGGGTGGATACCAGGCCAGTCGATCATTGATGAGGCGCACTATGGCGGTGTTTTGCACGCTTATACCCTTTGGTCCCAATTGAGTGACACTGCCACCCTATAAATCCCCAGTTGAACGCACCAGGGTTGTGACTGCCCGATTGTCCTGATGCAGCACACTGTACAGGTTCATGTTTCTGTCGCCGACGGCCACGTCAGCAGTTAACAGATAATAATCAGACGTCACATCCAGCACGTCATTAGCCCAAGTGATGTTCATTTTACCGGCATCAAAAGCGGGTTGTTTGTAGAAATCGGCAAGATCCTCAAAGCCGGTTTCATCTCGCGTTTCTTTAAGCGCCAGCCCATCACTTTCTGATAGCGGGCTCAGAACATCATCATCATTAATAGTACGCAAAATTGTCGCCGATGCGGTGTGAATATTGATCTTGAAGTCCGTGGCATCCGATGGCCAAGCAGTGATAAATGGTCGTAAAGCACGATAAATTTGCGGGGTCATATTGGCAATACTCAACAGCTCTGTAGTGCTCGTCATCGGCCGATTAGCCGTGCGGCGGGGCGGTTCCTGGCCAAAATAGTAATCATCCTCGGCACCCTGTGGCAGCGGTGTTTGATCCTCATCTATCCAATCCGCAATAGAATCCGTGATGAGTTTAGCATCAGATTCTGAAATCTCTGGCTCCTCGAGGGCCTGCAGCAGGCGAATGAACTGTTTTTGATGGACGGAATAAACCCGCGTGCTGTTTGGCGGTACGGGAGGTACAGTCTGGGGCGTAATACGCAATGTGTTGATGTTGAAGCGGCTGTTCAAGTCTATCAATCCGCCACGTAGCCAACCCCCTTCATCTAAGAGGAAGGGGGTGGGTTCGTCGGCCCACATCTCATTCAGGTCATCTTTTGCAGGGAGATTCTGCTGATCCAGATCAAAGTCGGCAAGGAGCACCATGACCGCCAGCTCTTCTGCACCACGCAGATAGGCATGGGCCTGCTCGGCCTCCAGCAGGTTTGCGCTGCGCGTAAAGTAGCGGTTGAACTCTGAACGCATGGCAACGACCAGTGAAGCACTTAGCGCAAACACCAGCAACGCAACCACAAGCGCAGCACCGCGCTCGCGGTTGGCTATTGGGTAGGCATGTCTAGAGCGGCGGTAAAACATAGAAGCGTCGAAGCTCTCCCCAATCTTGCAAGGTTAAGGTTATTTCAAGAGCCTCAGGCGGTAGCTTAGGGTCTGCAGGGGTACCTGTATTAGTCTCCACCCAGTTCTCGGCCCATTGAGACGTATCGATCACGCCGTTTTCAAACTCCAGGCGAGCGCCCTCTGCCTTGCCTAAAAACGCAAGCTCCATAAGCTCAACATCATCAAGCAGTAAGGTGCTGCGCGGCTCGGTATCACCCGCCCTATCCAGCACCACATAAGAATCGCGCCACAGCGCGTTGTCTTCAATGCGGTAATTCACGCGCTGCAAACTACTGCGCGGGTGTTCCTGGGGGTTGTGCCAGCCTGTGCGCGTAAAACTCAGCTCAAACTCCGCCAGCTCGCCGCCGGTGAGGGCAGGTTCTACATCGCCGAACTCGTCGCGAATGGCACGGGGTGCGAAGTGGCGAATATCACGTGACAGAATCATCATGGCGCGATTCACTTCATAGCTGCGATCAGCGTTTTCGCGCAGGCCTTCAACACCGGCCATTACACGGGCAAGGCTACTGTAGGCAATGGCGGCGACTAACGCGGTGATGGCCATGGCGATCAGTACTTCTATTAACGTGAAGCCACGGGCGCGCTGCGGTGCCGCAATGCTCTGTGCCGAGCCTACTTTTAAGGCGCAAAAGCTCACTGCGCACTGCCTAAGGTTGACGGTGTGATTGGCGGAGCATCATCGCCACCGCCACCGCCACCTTGCCCTTGGCCACCGAACAGATTATCCGATGCACGATCACCCTGCATAAACGCGCTCAGCGTATACAGCGGTGTTTCTTTTTGGGTTTCTTCCAGCGCCACACGAATTTCAAACCGAAGAAAATTATTCACCGGCGTAGTGGTACTTTCTAACCACCAGTGCCAATCTCTGTCGACAAAGCTCACTACACCGGTACTTTTCCCTGCAGTAACCTGCCTCGAACTTGCCACCACAAGGCGTGTTTCAGCCAGCTTATTGGCGGCGACCATTTGCGCCAGGGTTTTATCGCGCAAATACGCTGTGTCATCCATCTGGCCGTACAGCGTTACCATCAATGCGGGCAATGCAATGGCGACCACAGCCAAAGCCACCATCACCTCCACCAACGTAAAACCGCGCTCACGCATTAAAACGCCTCCAGCTCTGGCTCGCCTTTGAGCAATACCTTAAAGCGACCAAGCAGGTCCCACTCAATTCGCCACAGTAATTCAGAGTCTTCGCGGCGGCGAATGTTCAACGCACCTTCCGTCATTTCGCCGCTGGAATAAAACATAATCTGCGGCAGAATGCGGTTCTCTTCGCCGTCTTCGCCAGTTTGTTCCAACTCAGCTTCGGCTAACGGAGAATCGGCCAAATCTAGCTCCACAGTAATACTGGGCGGCAATGCAGAGCGGGAGAACACCTCTTGCTCGGTAAGCTCACTCCAACCATCAAGATTGCGCTGGTACCAATAGATTGCCACGAAGGGAATACCGGCTTCAGACGTCTCTTCAAACAATAAGCCGTAATTCAGGCCGGCCATCTGTGCTTCGTCGAGCGCGAACTCAGCCGCATCGGCCAGCCCTCGCACCTGTGACTCCAGCAGCTGATCTTCGCCACCGGAGTTGACACTGACCGTAACCGTGGCGGTAATGATGACAATGACAACCAACACCACCAAAATTTCCAGCAGGCTAAAACCGCGCTGCGCGGATGATTGGCGGGTGGTTCGAACGCTATTGCGTACCATTAGAATATCGGTGTGCGCAGAACGCCGAACGCCAAACGAAAGGCGGCGCTTACTTCTTCTCGCGCCAGTTGCCAATGTCGGCATTTTGATCTTCTCCGCCCGACAGGCCGTCGGCACCGAGTGAATACAAATCGACATCGCCGTTTTCGCCGGGACTCAAGTAGAGATAAGGGCGGCCCCATGGATCTTCAGGCACTTGCTCCAAATAACCACCGTTCTTAAAATTTCGCGGCTCAGGATCTAGCGAACTCGCCTCAACGAGTGCAACCAGGCCTTGCTCAGTAGTGGGATAAACATAGTTATCCAACTTGTAAATTTTCAACGCGGTTTCAATACTCTTGAAATCGGCATACACCTTTTTGATGCGCGCCTCATCCGCCTGATCCAACACTCTGGGCGCCACCACGCTCATCAGCAGGCCCATGATGACTAGCACCACGAGAATCTCTACCAGTGAAAAACCCGCCGCTTTGCGGGCGCTGACCGTCGATTCGGCTGTCGTTTTCATTGCAATACTCATTGTTCAGTTCACCATCGTATTCAAATCAAAAATTGGTAGCAGGATCGCCAGCACAATTAATAGCACCGCCCCGCCCATAAACACTACCATTAAAGGCTCAAAGAGCCCCATCACGGTACCCATTGTCATTTCCAGCTCACGCTCCTGGTTCGTTGCGGAGCGCTCTAACATGGTTTCGAGCTCGCCACTGGCCTCGCCGCTGGCAACCATGTGTACCATCATCGGCGGGAAACGACCACTTTGCTGCAGCGCTCTGTTGAGGCTGCTGCCTTCCTGCACTCGCTCCGCCACCTGACGGCTCTCTTCACGCAGTACAAGGTTCGTTAACACCTGCCCTGCTATGCGCAATGAATCTAACAGCGGCACACCGCTGGCCATCAAAATACTCAGAGTGGATGCAAACCGCGCGGTATCCATCGCTACCACTACCCGCGAAATACCCGGCACGCCCAATAAGAAACGGTGCCACACCATGCGCCGCTGCTCATTGCGCAGCAGTTGGCGGAAACCTATAAAAGCAGCAATAAAACCCACCACTACCCACAGGCCATAGTTTTGCGAAAACTCACTCGAAGCAATCAACGCTTTGGTCAGCCCTGGCAGCTCTCGCTTGCTATGTGCAAAGATGCCCACTAACTCAGGCACCACAAAAATCATTAACAGCAGCACAACAGAAATTGCCACGCCAATCAAAATGAACGGGTAAATCATGGCCATTTTCATTTTCTGGCCGGTGTACTGCCTCTGCTCGGTATAGTCCGCAAGCTGCTGCAAAACAGGCCCCAAAAAGCCCGCATGTTCACCGGCGTTAACCATAGCGCGATACATTTCGTTGAACACCTGCGGAAATTCCGCCATGGCATTGGCTAACGAGTGACCCTCAGCAACACGCGATCGCACCTGCAACAACATGCCTTTTATTTTTCCGCTGCGGCTTTGCTCGGCTGCGGCTTGTAAGGCTTCATCCAACGGCAGGTTAGAAGCCACCAGCGTGGCTAACTGTCGTGTCATTAACGCAAGGTCGCCCACACTAACGCGGGGCGCAAAGAAACTGGTCTTGGCGGTGCGAGCACCCACCAAACTTGTGTTGGCTTCTGAAATCTCGACGGGCTGGAGACTTTGCCCGCGCAACTGCGCACGAACCTGGCGTTCGGAATCGCCCTCTATAACGCCCTTAGTTAGTTTGCCTGCGGTATTAAGCGCCCGATAGCGATAGGCTGTCATGGTTTAATGCTCAGCCGATGGACGTCACGCGCAGTACTTCCTCAATGCTGGTTTCGCCATTGAGAATGCGGCGCTTGCCGTCTATCTCGATACCCGGATAACGCTGGCGCGCCACTTTGAGTATCTCTTGCTCACTTGCACCGCTATAAATAAGCTGGCGCATCTCATCATCGATTTCGATGAGTTCATAAATACCGGTTCGGCCGCGGTACCCCGTGTACTTGCACTTCTCGCAGCCTACTGCATGATGCACAGTCGCTTCGGTATTGGCTTCTAGGCCTAACGTTTCGCGCTCAGCAGCGCTGGGCGCTACAGGCTCTTTGCAATCTTCGCAAAGTAAACGCACCAACCGCTGCGACATCACACCCAGTAGGCTTGAAGACAGCAAGAACGGCTCAATGCCCATATCCTGCAAACGCGTTACCGCTCCGATCGCCGTGTTAGTGTGCAGTGTTGACAGCACCAGGTGGCCGGTGAGCGAGGCCTGAACTGCAATCTCCGCCGTTTCCAAATCGCGAATCTCACCAACCATCACTACATCGGGATCCTGACGCAAAATGGCGCGCAGCCCACGGGCAAAGGTCATATCGACCTTAGCGTTAACCTGCGTTTGACCAATACCCGGAAGCATGTATTCCACAGGATCTTCAATGGTCAAAATGTTGCGCGACGTTTCGTTGATCTCAGCAAGGCCGGCATACAGGGTTGTAGTTTTACCCGAGCCAGTTGGACCGGTAACCAAAATAATACCGTGGGGGCTATGCAGATGTTTTATGTAACTGTCCTTCACCTGCTCATTCATGCGCAGTTGCGAGAGCCTTAACTGGCCAGCGGCAGTATCAAGTAATCGCAATACAACGCGCTCGCCGTGCGCCGAGGGAATGGTCGACATACGAATATCAACCGCGTGCCCGGCTATCTTGACCGAGATGCGGCCATCTTGCGGCACACGCTTCTCAGCGATATCCAGTTTCGCCATCACCTTCAAACGCGAGACTAGAAGGGGCGCCAGCATACGCTTGGGCGAAAGCACTTCAGACAACACGCCATCTACGCGATAACGCACACTAAGGCGGTCTTCAAACGTTTCGATATGAATATCAGACGCCTGCTCACGAACAGCCTGCGACAAAATGGCGTTAATCAGACGGATGATGGGCGCATCATCCTCAGTATCCATCAGATCACCGGCTTCAGGAATTTCATCGGCCAGACGGCTAAGGTCAACATCGTCACCGATGTCTTCAGCCATTTGCACCGCTTCATTGTTGTCGCGCTGATACGCCAGCGTTAGCTTACGCTTGAATTCTTCTTCGGAGACCGCTGCAACAGAAAAGGGCACGCCCAGTAAACGACGCATTTCAGTCATCACTTCGAGTGTGATGTTGCCGTTGTGAACCAACACAGGGCCTGCTTCACCGCTAGTATCTAACAACACACCAAACTGCTGTGCATAAGTGAACGGCAGGCTAGCGGGTACTTTCGCTATCTCCGCTGTATCGAAAACTGTGTCAGGGGCGGGCTCGTTCACGGAGTGCTTAGCGCCTCTTTCGATTCAGACATCTCTGCGTCTCGCTGCAGCTTATCCAGCGCATTCGTCTGACGCTCCCAATCGGGTAGCACCGGCAGATAATCATCGTCCAGGAACATCATGCCGCGCTCTCTTCGCAACAGCTGCTGATCACGAATATGGCGGTACTTCATCGCCGTAGCACCATCAAGCTGCGAGTCATCGCGAATAATGGTGGTGCGAATGAACACCAACAAATTATTTTTGGTAACGGTTTCACTGTCGCTGCGGAACAAGCGCCCCAACAATGGGATATCACCGAGAATAGGAACCTTCTGCTGCCCTTCCTGAACATCATCGGTAATCAAACCACCCAGAACAACAACGCGCCCGTCTGAAGCAAGCACCTTGGTTTGAATTTTGCGCTCGTTGGTAATGATGTCTGAAGCCACCACACCACCACGGCTGATGCTCGACACTTCCTGCTCTATATCGAGCACCACAGAGTCGCCTTCATTAATTTGTGGCGTTACTTTCAGTGAGATGCCCACGTTCTCACGCTCGATGGTTTGAAACGGGTTAGTAGCGCCGTTGTTGCCAGTACCGGTGTTAGTAAATGAACCTGTGATGAAAGGTACGTTTTCACCCACGGTGATCAGTGCTTCCTGGTTATCCAGTGTTAGCAAACTAGGCGTTGAAAGAATATTGGCATTGGCTTTGGATTTTAGCGCGTTCAGAATCACGGTCATTGAGAAATCATCGTCCAGTGTTCCCCACCCCAGGTTAAGGCCAGGCGTGGTCGCCAATGCGCCCGCTAACGCGCCAACGTCAAAGTCATCATTCGTCTCGGCGTTGTTATCATCCGCAGGAATTACCGCGCCACCAATGTTGGCAACTCGCGTGTCCTGATCCGTGATGTTGCCGCCGTAGAAGCCGTTTTCTTGCGTAAACAACCACTGCAACCCAAGCTCCTGGCCATCGCGAATATTCATCTCGACGATAATCGCCTCCACCAGCACCTGAGCTCGGCGAATATCCAAGCGCTGAATGACCGCCTCTAGCGCCGCCATCTCATCCGTTGCCGCGGTAATGATCAGCGCGTTGGTGCCTTCATCTGCCTCGATAGTAGACGTTTGTGAGCTCTTGGACTTCTTGCCATCTGCGCCCTCGAGCTGCGAAATGTTCTTCATGACTTTGGTTAACACTTCGGCAGTGTCTTTCGCGTCGGCGTATTCCAGATACACGACCTTCACGTTACCGCTTTGCTCAAGTGGCGTATCGAGATGATTAACCAGCGTGCGTAAACGCGCGCGCTCTAACTCGTCACCATTGATCAACACGCTGTTGGTGCGTGAGTCGGCTACCAACAACACTTCTGGTTCCGTTGCACCTGTAGCTTTGGCTTCGGATTTATTGAGCTTATCCAACATGCTCACAACATCTTCTGCCACTGCATAGCGCAGTTTCACGATGTCGGTTTGCTGTACGGCTGAGCGATCCATTCGCTCGATAATCCCGCGTATGCGATCGATATTAGAGGACACATCCGAAATGATGATCGCATTGCTCGGTGAGTAGGCCGCCATGTGCGCCTGCTGAGGCACCAGTGGCCGCAAAACAGGAATCAATTTGGCTGCAGAAATATTTTCTAGGCGAATCACCTGGGTAACGTATTCGTCGGTAGTTCTGCCCGGATCGCCATCACTGACACCCACCGGCGATGAGCGAGCATCTTTTGCTTGGATAACGCGAACCACACCACCTGACCTTACTGCGGTATAACCATGCACTTCCAAAATGGAGAGAAACAGCTCCCACAATTCATCGCGCGAAACAGGTTTAGAGGACACAACCTTTACCTTACCTTTCACCGCCGGGTCTACAACGATTGTAGTTTCGGTGGCCTGCGCCACAAACTTGATCAACTCTTGAATGTCAGTGTCTTTTAGATTGACGGTGTAATCTTGCGCGACAGCTGGCAGTGCAGCGAAAGCACAGAGCAGCAACCAATTGCGCGCCGGCCTGATACAGGCCCGGGCAGCCGCCAAAAGGGCTGAGCGTAGATAGAGGGGGCTTCTCACGAAATCATATCCTTCTTATCCTGTTTCACTGCTGCTTTATTGCAAACTATTGTTTTAATACACACTGCTTTTTCTACTGAACACTGCTTAGATTCACGCTGATGGTGACAGGCTGGCTATCCCGCTCCAACTCAAACACAACTTCACCCGCTGAACGCATCGCATTGTATAGCTGCATGGTATTGGCCGGGTTATCCAGCTTAATGCCATTCACAGCCGTTACCATGTCGCCAGATTCAAAACCTAACTGAGCAAACTGTTCGGCCTGCTGGCCCGGAGAAACCCGGTAACCCAGCAGCGAGCCATTTTTACGCACCGCACCCACTCGCACTAACTTTGCGAGCGATTGCGGGTTTGAGTACAGCGTATCGCGAAACCCTTGCGCTAACTTGGTCGTCTCTACATCGTTGCGCTTATCAATATCGGCAGGCGTGGTAGGTACTTTGACTTTCGGCTTGGCGGCAACCTTTCTGGCCGGCCTTTTTTTCGATTTCTGCGTGCCTAAAGGCGAGTCGTCGAACAACTTAAGCAGCTCGTAAGTGCCTCGATTGTTCAGCACGACCTGCCGGGGCATCACCTTTGCCACAGTGACCTTGCCCGACACCGGCAGCTTGTCTTCAACCGCATACACGGCCTGCTTCCTGTTGTGCTCAATGACCGCGTGCCCAAGCCCGTCCTCCGAAGAAGCGACTATGCCGCGTAGCACCACCTTCAACCGCGTTTCGCGGGCACCGTCCTCAATACCTTCACGCTCACTGGATGCAACCTCCACCGGCTCTACTTTTTCGACCGGTGCAGCAGCACCCGCTTTACCGAACAAATGCCAGGCGCGCATCTTCTCAATATCCACTTGCGCAGAAGGGCCGCCTGCTGCTTCGGCAACTATCGGGTTGATCGCTTTGGGGGGCGCTTCTCCCAACTCTTGGCCAGGTACAAAACCCCACACCACTCGTGCAAGCGACAGGACCGTCCAAAGCGCCAAAAGAAACACAACGCCACGCCGCAGTAGCCGCAGGTTGGCCGGCTGAGACAATGTCTGCAGTGAACGCGTCAAACCGGCGCCAAGCCGGCCTGAAAATTCGCTGGAATTATTGAGCCACTGCGCTGGCAACTACCTACTCCCCTAACGTGCTAGATTCTAAAAACTAGACCCTGAACCCTTGCTCTAGCCACACGCTGTGCGACCAGAAAGGCTTTTGACCCGATTATAGGGCCGACAGTTCCAAGATAAAACGGTGAAACTTGGGATAAACCCATGTTTTGCGGAATATTTTCCTATCTTGCCTACCCTCCATCGACCACCTCACTTGACCGCGCCAGAGCCGCTGTACTACTTTTAATCGCAGTGGATGGACCGCAGCGCCCACCTGCTCGAATATCCAACAACCTGCAAATCATAAGAAGAAAAAGAGAATACTCTGGACGAATTTCGCACCCTACTGGCGCCCTGGTATCTACAGCTGAAATTTGTTCATCTGTTTAGCATTGCCATGTGGTCATTTAGCACGGCTGTGGCCTACCGAAACTACATTGTTCCAGCCTTCTACGGCTGGCTACGGGACCCGGAAAACCCCAAAAAAATCACCCAGCGTAATGATGCAATGGAGCGATTCGATAGGGGCGCGATTCTCGAGCACATCGCCTTCCCTATTGTGCTAATCAGTGGGCTTGGCCTGCTTTGGATAGCTGGCTGGGAGTGGCAAGCACTTAACTGGCTTGGTGCTAAGCTATTGATTATTGGTATTATTTTTATTCCCATGGAGTGTGTGGACTACTACATATCGCATGGGGGTGGAAACAAGCGCAGCATTCGCCTCGCGGGAGATTCCCTGCGCTACGAGCAAATGATCAGGTTTCACTGGCAGTTCTTTCGGGTGACCACCCCATTGGTGGTTACACTGATTCCGCTACTGTTCTACCTAGCCATCGTTAAACCCATTTGATGGGCCGTCCAGCCGTTCCAGAGCAAGACCAATAATTGAGGCGACACCTATGAGCAAGACCCGATTAGCTGTGCACATCGTCTGGCTTTCCACCCTTTCGCTCCATGCGGTAGGCCAATCCGCCGTGCTTGAGGAGATAATCGTTACCGCACAGAAACGCGTTGAGAACGTTCAGGACATACCTCTGACGATCAATGTGGTCACTGGCGAACGATTGGAGCAATTTGGCATTCGCGACACTAATGATCTGGCCGCATCGGTACCAGGCCTCACCATTCAGCACACCCCCCAAAACCTCTCTCAAGTTACCGTGCGCGGGCTGGGCACGGGCGCAGGCGGCGAGAGTCTTGATCAGTCGGTGGGTTTATTTATTGACGGCATATGGGCTGGGCGCATTCGCGAGTTCCAGGCGTCTTTGTTTGACGTAGAGCGTGTAGAGGTGATCAAAGGTACGCAAACAACGCTGTTAGGCAAAAATACCAGTTTGGGCGCCATCAGCATTTTATCGCGGCGGCCATCGGATACATTTTCGGGCTACCTCCAAGCAGATTATGAGCTGGAGTTTGAAAGCCGATTTCTGACGGGAGCGGTGGATATACCCACCGGTTTTGGCAATTATCGCGTGGCGTTTAACCACGTGCGTGAAGAAGGCTACGTGAACAACACGGCTACTGGCAACAAAGTACCCGAACGCGAACAGGACACCGTAAGGGCCAGTGCGCTGTTCGAGCTCTCTGAGACTAGCTCATTACTGCTAAGCTACCAGTATGATGAGTTGGAAATTTTAGGGGACACATTCGCTCCCGATAATGATGCCAGCGGCTTTATCGCTTCTTTAGACCCTGGCGCAAATATTGGCATTGATGACACCAAGCGCGCCCTTACCAGCTATGGCAGCTCAGGCGATGCCGATGATGAGCAGGAGTCACAGCGTTTCACTGCAAAATACGAGCACGCACTGGGCGATCACACATTTACCGCCCTGACCGGCTGGTCTCAGTACGACAATGAGCGACTCACAGATTCCGATTTTTTAAGCGTCGATTACCTCAACACCGCTTTTACCAGTGATTACGAACAATTCAGCCAGGAAGTTCGCCTGGCTTCTCCAACGGACAGCGCAGTTACCTACGTCGCTGGGCTGTATTATCTAGACGGCGAGCAAGACTACACAGCCATTACAGACGCACGTTTTCCACCCCCCTTTTTGTTGGGCGGCTTTCCGCTGGATGGAACCAACAAAAAAATCTACAGCCAAGATACAGAAGTGTGGTCGGCCTTTGGGCAGGCCACCGTCAATTTAGGCGAGCGTTGGCGCGCAACGCTGGGGTTACGCTACACCGATGAAGAGAAAGATGCGGTGTGGGAGCGGCAACGCACCCGTGAAGGCGGCCCTCTTTCCTTCATACTGGCCGACCTACTATCGCCTATCGTACCGCCCACGCCACTCAACCGTACCGAGGATAATCTCGACGGCTCACTCAACGTGCAGTTTGACGTGAACGACACCATCATGGCTTATGCTTCATGGGCCAGAGGCAGCAAAAGCGGCGGCTTCACCACCGAAGTGGCTCTGCCAGAGGATGCCGAGTATGGCACCGAAAAAGCAGACACCACCGAGCTTGGAATGAAAATGACGCTGGCGGATGGCGCGGGCTTGCTGAACGTCTCGTTGTTTCATACCGATATCGAGAACTTTCAAATCATCACGTTTGTCGGCACCGCGTTTCTCACGGAAACAGTGCCCGCCGAAACGCAGGGGCTAGAACTAGAGACACGCTGGGCACTGGCACCCAATCTTTTTGTAGGCGCCAGTGCCACTTACGGTGACGCAGAACAAACCGACAATGGTTTGCGGCTGCCTTATGCACCTGAATGGTCTGGCTCGGTAGATGTTCACTACGAGCATGATCTAGGCGACGCCGGGCTGCAGCTGCGTTTCGATGGCGCAGTTAACTATCGCGACGAACAATTCATGCAGCGTGACGAACGCAGCCTGGATGGCGCCTTAACGCTACTCAATTTGCGTGTTGCGCTGGTACCGGAAAGTGAAAACTGGGAGCTGGCATTGATGGGCCGCAACTTACTTAATCAAACGTCTTCGTTTGGGTTTGATTATCCGGCGTTTGGCGGCCAGACGGTACCGGCGGGTGATGCGACTGTGGGCAGTTTGAATAGGCCGCGGACGGTTGCTTTGCAGGCGCGCTATCAGTTTTAGATCGGTTTCTGATACGTAGATATCGATATTTTCGCTGAGATAGGCGAGTTCGTACTTTGGCCCCGGCGTAAGCGTCCGAGATTAGCTTTGCTTGCTCGGAAGGCTAAGATACTCGCCACAAAACTAATCTCGGACGCTTACGCCTCGCTGCAAACCGGCGATTCGATATTTGAGCCAATAGCTAGCACAGTAAGATCGGTGTAGCGCATTTGCCGTTAAGGGATACCATCAGGCCCAGAGCGGATAAGCTCTCCAAGCGAATATCTCAGCCCGCTGAGCTAGGAGAGCTTATCCGTTCTGAGCCGAAATCGAAGCTTACAAACTAAAAAACAACCGCCAGCCCAAATACTAAGGCGTCAAAAACTCGATCGACGCCGGCGGTTTAGAATACTCAGGATCTTCAGACGTCAGCGCCCGAATCGCAGTCTCACGATCATCCTGCGTAAAACTGCCCGTGGTTAAACAGAACTCTACGACATTGTCGTTGGGGTCTTTGACGTAAATGGAATGGCACCAGTTGTGGTCGATCTCTAGCACTTCCAGCCCAGCATCGAGCCACTTCTTCTTGCGCCGCTCCAAATCCTCACGGCTGCTCACATCAAATGCAATGTGATTGATTTGATCGGGAAGCCCGGCGCCTTTGGATAGGCTGGTTTCCATGTTTTCTTGCCCGGGCACATCATGCAGCTCCCAAAAGGCAATAAACTTGCTGTCGTCTTCCATGCGGTAAAAAAAGTGTTTACCCCAACCGCCTTTGGGTATCGGGGCAACTTCTACTTTCACCAACTCGAACTCGAGCAAGTCTTCGTAGAAGGCGTGAATTGCGTGTATGTCTTTGCAGGCCAGAGCCAGGTGGTGATAGCCCATGCAGCTACTCCCGTTCTCAACTAGTCTTCAACAACTAATCGGTATCAACCATATTCATGACATCGTCTGAACCGCCTTTTGGTGCGGCTATTTCGACGATGCGTTCGTCAACGTCATCATACTCCAATCGCAGCGCCCTGCTCATTACGGCATGCATTTCGTACAAAGCTGTGACGTAGGTCAACTCCAGAATCTCTTCATCTGACAACGTAGTCTTTAATTGTTCAAAAACAGCGTCCGGAACGCGGCCACCCTCAAGCACCAGTGAATCGGTGTAGGCCAGCACCGCACGCTCAATATCAGAAAACAAGTCGCTCACTTGCCAATGTGCAATCGCCTCTATTTTGTCTTCCGACAGCCCCACTGAACGGCAGGACTTACAGTGCTGGGAATACACAAACTGTGAGCCACGGGTGTAGCCTGCGCGGGTCTGCCCGAGCTCCCGCAATTGCGGATCAAGCTTACGTGCAGGGTCGCGATAAAACTGAAAGCCCTCAATGGCGTGCTTTAGGCAATCG
>JBGCFE010000202.1:0-15815 GCA_045106775.1 Halioglobus sp. | reverse complement strand
AGCTTTTCGCGCGCGATGAGTTGATCCAGAACCACGCTGTATTCCAAGCCTGGCTGGTCGTCCGCAAATAGGTGGGCGATGGTTTCGAAAAGCCGTTTCTTGCTGCCACCGACGATGCGGCACGCAGTTCTGGACGGCGCGAGGATCTCGCTAAGTTCAGGCATTAGTTGATCTAGTGGCCTCGGTGTTTTTGCTTGTGCTTGATGAGTTGGCGATCCAGCTTGTCTGCTAGTGCATCAATGGCCGCGTACATGTCTTCGGATTCTGCGTGGGCAAATAGATCGGCACCCGCCACGTGAACGGTTGCCTCTGCTTTCTGCACCTTCTTATCCACTTCCAGGATAACGTGGGTATTGCTGATTTGGTCAAAATGGCGCTGGAGTCTTTCAAACTTGGATTCGACGTACTCCTTCATCGGAGGGGTAACTTCTATATGGTGGCCAGTAATGTTCAATTGCATAGTCTACTCCTGTAGTAACGATGGCATTAAACGAGCCGCTTGCGCTCATTGGAGGGAGGAATGAACAATGTGTCGCGGTATTTGGCAATGGTACGCCGCGCCACTTTAATGCCCTGATCCTCTAGTATCTGCGTGATCTTGTTGTCACTCAATGGTTTACGGGGGTTTTCCGCAGCAACCAATTTTTTGATTAACGCACGTATTGCGGTTGAAGAGCATTCCCCGCCTGCTGCGGTAGCAACGTGGCTGGAAAAAAAGTACTTAAGTTCGAATATGCCACGGGGCGTGTGCATGAATTTGTTGGTTGTTGCCCGCGAGATAGTGGATTCATGCATTTCCACAGCTTCGGCAATATCATGTAGCACGAGTGGCTTCATTGCCTCTTCGCCGTATTCCAAAAAGTTGCGTTGATGCTCCACAATTTTGGTGGCGACTTTCATGAGTGTTTCATTGCGGCTATGCAGGCTTTTCAGGAACCACCGAGCTTCCTGCAGGTTATCACGTAAAAAAGTGTTGTCAGCGCTCGTGTCAGCCCGTTTTATCAGGCTGGCGTACTCGTTGTTGATGCGCAGCTTAGGTGCAATGTCGGGGTTGAGCTCTACGGTCCAGCGGCCTTCTTTTTTCGAGACAAATATGTCCGGAATGACGTATTCGATTTCGTCGGGTACAGCGGTCTGGCCGGGGTTTGGGTCCAGAGACTGAATGAGTGTAAGTACTTCGCGCAGCTCGTCTTCGCTGAGCCGGGTTCGGCGCATGATCTGGCCAAAGTCACTGCTAGCGAGTTGGTTTATGTGGCGGCTGATAATGATCTTACTTTGCTCGAGCCACTGAGTATCCGGCGGTAGCTGCTCCAGTTGTACCATTAGGCACTCTTGTAGGCTGCTGGTGCACACACCGGCAGGCTCAAACTGCTGCAGGCGGTGAAGTACAGCGACTACTTCGTCTAGATCAATTTCTAGATGCTCGATCAGAGATTCGTGAACCTCTTCTACGGTGAGCATTAGCCTGCCGTTGGCATCGGTAGCGTCGATGATGGAAAGAGCGATCAGGCGATCGGTGTCAGACAGTCGAGTGAGATTCAGTTGCCAGAGCAGCTGATCGCGCAATGATTCGCTGGCTGGGTTGCGGCTGTCGGAGTCTCCGTCCATAAAGTCCTCACCACTGGCCGCGGGAGCGGAGGAGGAGGGCAGTAGGTCTTCCCACTGCGTGTCAACGGGGAGCTCATCAGGGAGTGAGTCACCAGGGGTTTCTGCTTCCCAATCGGGGTTGGTTTCTTCTGCAGCGGCGGTCTGCTCCAAGCCTTCCATGGGCCCGTCGTTTGTCGCTGTATCGCTGTTTTGCCCGGCGTCCTGGTCGTTTGCATTAGCCGTGTTTTCTGGCTGATTTGAATCTGCAGTACTGTCGTCTGTGCTGCCGCTGTCGCTGTCTTCTGAAACCTCAAGCAGTGGATTGGTATCTAAGGCTTCTTGAATCTCTTGTTGCAAGTCTAACGTCGACAGCTGCAGGAGCCGAATGGCCTGCTGCAGTTGCGGAGTCATGGTCAGCTGTTGACCAAGTTTGAGTTGCAGTGACTGTTTCATTGGTGGGGTTTGGAGGTGATACCGCCCTTAATCCTTCCCTGTTTCGAAGCGTCGAGGCAATGACCGGCTGGGCCTGCCTTACGCCTGAAGTGTAGCCCCGCGCGCCAGTGGGTTGCAACAGCTTGGCGTGATAATTGCTTGTAAAGATGAGTAGGTGTGAAGCAGTGCTCGAATGTGGCGTTTATTAGAGCAATAAATGAGCAAAAATACGTTATCAGGCAGCCACTTACAGACTACATCCGGAATTGTTCGCCCAAATAGACCTGGCGTACATGCTGGTTGTTCAACACGTCGTCAGCGGTGCCTGACGCGATGATTCGCCCTTCGCCTACGATGTAGGCTTTTTCACAGATATCCAGAGTCTCGCGAACATTGTGATCGGTGATTAAAACGCCTATCCCGCGGTCACGTAAGTGGTTGATGATTTGTTTGATATCGCTCACCGAAATTGGATCTACCCCTGCGAAAGGCTCATCCAGCAGCATGAATGCCGGCTCTGTGGCCAGCGCTCGCGCTATTTCTACACGTCGGCGTTCCCCGCCAGATAGAGCCATTCCCGGGCTGTCGCGTAAGTGTTGCACATGAAACTCTTCGAGCAGCTCGTCTCGCCGTGCAAGACGCTCTTTGCGGTTCATGCCCGATCTCGTCTCGAGAATGGCAAGAATGTTATCGCCAACCGATAGCTTGCGAAAAATGGACGCTTCCTGAGGCAGGTAACCAATGCCGCTGCGTGCGCGCTGGTGCATGGTTCGCGAGGTAATGTCCTGATCGTTGATGATGATTGCGCCGCGGTCGGCCGGAACGATGCCGATGATCATGTAAAAGCAGGTGGTTTTACCTGCACCGTTTGGGCCTAGCAACCCGACAACTTCGCCACTGTGGATGTCTAATGAAACATCCTGAATGATCTCGCGCCCGCGGTAGGCCTTGGCCAGGTTACTCGCTTTGAGATGCGCCACTGGAATCTGTCTGCGCTTTATTTGGAGCGGGCTTTTGAGTGGGAGAAGTGGCTGGCACGATGGTGGGTTGTAGGATAACGAATACTTTGTCGCCACCCTCGGTTTTTGCAGCCTCTGCGGTGATCAGTTGCTGGCCGATGAGGTAATCGATCGAATCACCTGTTACCAGATCGCCCTCCTGTTCGACCCGGGCGTCACGTTCCAGCAGCACGCGATCTTCAAGCTTGAAGTAGGTGATGATACCGGCATGCGCATGCACCAGTTCCGCCGCAACCTCGGGGCGCTGGCGCATTTTGGCGGGTGCGCCCCGCGCCACGATCTGATCAGCGTTTTCCTGGTCGTGGAAGATGGTGAGGCTATCGGCTTCCAGCTCCATACTTCCCTGCCGCATGTGGACATTGCCACTGTAGATAGTGACGCCGCGCTTATCATCGCGCACGGCCTTGTCTGCCGTGATATGAATAGGCTGCTCGCGATCCGTTGGCAGTGCGTTTGCGGGCGCACTCACCAGGCTGGTTGCTATAACGCTTACAGCGAGGCTGAGGGCCAGGCTTGTGGAGCGCAGCCACCGTTGGTTTATTGAGATTCTTCGTTTATACATCACTTCATTGATTGCTTGCTGACAGCCTATTGAAAGTCGGCCACAGCATCATCCAGTTTGCCTTTGTTGTGCAATATAAATTCGCATGCTTCGCGCACTGCTCCACTGCCACCACTATAGACGCTTACCCAGTCGGCTGCATCGCGTACATTTACGCATCCGTCGGCGACTGTCATTCCCAGCCCTGCGGCGTTGATCGCTGACAGATCGGGTAGGTCGTCGCCCATATAGGCGCAGTGTGCCAGCGCGATTGAGTGCCGTTCGCAGAGTTCCGTCAATGCAATGCGCTTATCTTCTCGCCCCTGGGTGATATCGTCTATACCCAGTTCCCGTGCTCTTCGCTCTACAATATTGGACTTCCTGCCAGTGATGATAGCGACTTTGACACCGGTATCCCTCAACAGTTTTATGCCAAGGCCATCTTTTATGTTGAAGGCTTTGAGCTCTTCACCGTCGTTACCATAGTAAATTCGCCCATCTGTGAGTACCCCGTCGACATCCAGGACAAGCATTTCGACTTTGGCTGCGGCTGTTTTTGTCTCTGTCACGCGATGCCTGCGTGAAGTAGATCAATCAAATGAATAACGCCAGCGGGTTTATCGCCATCGTGACAAACAACCAGTGAAGAAATTTCGTTTTCTTCCATGATGCGCATTGCCTCGGCCGCTAGCGTATCGGGTTGTATGCGCTTTGCGCCTGCTGTCATCAATTGCTCAATCGTGGTCGCATTGATATCTTTTTTGCTCTCTATTGCTCGGCGCAAGTCGCCATCGGTGAACACTCCCAATAGCGTGCCGCTGGCATCGACCACAGTGGTCATGCCTAGCCCCTTATTGTTGATTTCCAGCAACGCCTCAGATAACAGCACCTCGGGTGCCACCACAGGTACTGCCGAGCCGGAACGCATTACATCGTTAACTTTTAGCAGGAGCTTTTTGCCCAAGGTTCCACCCGGGTGAGAAAACGCAAAATCATTGGCCGTGAAGCCGCGCGCTTCCAATAGCGCGATTGCTAGCGCATCACCCATCACCAGAGCAGTTGTTGTGCTGGAGGTGGGCGCAAGGTCGAGTGGGCATGCCTCAGTATCTACGCCTGTATTAAGGTGTACATCGGATGCCTGTCCCAGCGTGGATTGCGCGTTTCCCGTCATACAGATTAAGGGGATTCCCAATCGCTTTAGAAGCGGTAGCAGGGTTACGATTTCTGGTACCGCGCCGCTGTTCGAAAGCGCGATGACTGCATCTGCGCCGGTTATCATTCCCATATCGCCATGGCTAGCTTCGCCCGGGTGTACAAAAAACGCGGGAGAGCCGGTGCTGGCCAGCGTGGCCGCGATTTTACGGGCAATATGGCCTGACTTCCCCATGCCGGTGACGATGATTCTGCCCTTTACAGCCATCAGCAATTCACACGCCTGCTCAAACGCTTCTCCGATGCGTTCTTCTAACGCGGCGACGGCGTCTGATTCCATACGAATGGTGCGTTTAGCGGAATCAGTAAAACTTGTGGAGCTTTGCTCCGGCATAGGCGATCCCATTACAGGCTGACGTGTAAGAAATAGTAATACAGTGCGTAGAAAGACAATAGCAGCCCGCCAAGAATTCGCCCTAGATAAGCGTGCCCGGGTTTGGCTTTGCTGCGCTTACGACTGATGTAAATGGCAATGGCAAGAAACAGGGTGAGCCAGCTCATCGTGAAATAATCGCGTGACAGCACGTTTTCATCCAGTATTTGCGTAGACACAACACCGGGGATAGACATCACAGCCAGCAGGTTAAACATGTTGGAGCCAATGATGTTGCCCAACGCCATCTCTGTGTGGCCGCGCATGGCACTGGCCACCGTCGCTGCCAGCTCAGGCAGGCTGGTGCCGATGGCAACGATTGTCAGCCCGATAATGAGCTCTGAAACACCCAGCTCCACAGCGGCTGTTACAGCACCCCACACGAGTATTTTTGAGCTGCCTACCAGCAGTGCTAGGCCCAGCGCGAAGGTTAGCCATGCGCGTTTTGTTTCTAGATGCGGAAGTGCGTCTTCTGCTGGATCATCGAGAATTTCGGAAGCACCGAATTGTTGTCTCACCAGCTGGACCAGCAGCATAACCAACACGGCAATCATCAACCAGCCGTCGAAGGCCGATAGCTCTCCATCGATAATCAGAAGCCCTACACCTGCGGTGGTGGCCAGTAGCACGGGGACCTCTTTTCTCATGCACTGTTCTTGCACCATTAGTGGAGCAACAAGCACTGTCGCGCCCAGCACCAGCGCAATATTGGCGATGTTAGAGCCGATTGCGTTGCCGATTGCCAGTGGGCCAGCGCCAGATAGCGAGGCTGTAAGTGCAACGAGTACTTCTGGTGCCGAGGTACCAAGGGAAACGATGGTCAGGCCGATGATAATGGGCGACATGCCCATGTTCTGTGCCAGCGATGCTGCACCGGCAACGAACAGGTCAGCGCTCCAGATAAGGACCACAAACCCAACCAGGATGGCGAGAGCCGCAATCAGCATAAAAGCAGATTTCCTGCTATTATGCGCCGCAAATTCCATGGGAACTGATGGGCACGGCCTGTTGTCAAAGGTATAGCTGAATTTTGCGTCCGGGTCATCATGGATGTCTTGATAGAAGCTATGTCGCGGTTAATTTCGGGCTAAGGCGTCGGCCAGGCAGGGTCGGATTATACAGCGCATTGCTGCCGTGGGTAGTACGAAATTCAATAGCGCAAACTCAGGTTTTTTTCTCGGTGTTCAAAGCCCCAGCGGGTGCATTCAGTAATGAAGAGTAATGGAGCGAGCAAGACAATGATTCAACTAGGCAAACAACTGGCTACAGTCCCTGCATTCATAGGTACTTTTCTGTCCATGCTGGTTCTACTCGCATCGACAGCGGTATCGGCCGAGTCGGGTGCTGCATCATCTGGCCCGCATGCGCTGGTTGCGGACACGACTGAGCGTGTAATGAGGGTAGTGACCGCGGCAGAAGAGTACGCCAATGAAGATCCAGAGCGTTACTATGGTGAAATCCAGGGCATTCTTGATCCACTCATCGACTACCGTGGGTTTGCTCGCAACGTGATGGGGCCTTATGCCAGCTCCAAGCGGTACCGTTCGCTGGATGAGGCGGGACGTGAGCAACTGAAGTCGCAATTGAATACCTTTACCTTAGCGATGCAGCAAAGCCTGATTCGCACCTATAGCAAGGGTCTTCTCGCCTTTGGACAGGCGCGTATCGAACTGGCGATGGAAGAGAGCGAAGAAGCCTCTGCCAAGCGTGCCTCGGTCAAGCAATTGATCTATGCGGAGAACCCGCAGCCCTATGTCGTGCTCTATCAAATGGGACGAAACAAGGCGGATGCCTGGAAGTTGCGGAACGTGATCATTGAGAGCGTTAACCTGGGCGAAATCTACCGAGATCAGTTTCTCGCTTCAGCCAGAGATTTTGACGGTGATTTAGACAAGGTCATTTCGAATTGGACTACCGTAACCGTGGATGTTGAAAGCTAGATCGCAGTTCGCCATAGGCTGGTTTTTTTCATACACTACTGCCCATTGATTCAACCCGCGCGAGTGCGGGTTGAGGTATTTTTAGGGTTTGCCCTCATTTCGGAGAGTTCCAGATGGACGCAGCAGTCGTTAAATCGCTGTTAGAAAACCACCTGCAAGATTGTCGCTTTAATGTAGAAGGCGAGGGCAGCCACTATAATATCGAGGCGATCGGTGAAGTGTTTGCAGACTTGCGCCCCGTTAAGAAACAGCAATTGGTTTACGCTGCGTTGAGCGAGCATATTGCTGACGGCAGTATTCACGCTGTCAATATACAGACATATACACCCGCTCAGTGGGAAGCGCGCGCCTAGCGCCCAACGCCGGCTCGCTCTGTGTGAGGCTGGCGGACCCTGCAGTTCGTAAACTTCTCCAGCATAGTGCAACGCATCTGCGCATAAGCTATTTGTTATACCCGCTGAGACAAACCAACACACGGTAGTAGAATGCTGCACAACAATTGGGCAAACACATACGTTACTTACACCTGGTTCAAGAACAATGAGCAATGATCTGACCATAGCGCTGACTAAAGGGCGAATACTGAAAGAGACGCTGCCACTGCTGGCAAAGGCGGGTATTGAGCCCGTTGAGGATGTGCACACTAGCAGAAAGCTGATATTCGATACGCAGCGGCCCGGTATCAAGCTTGTAATTTTGCGTGGCACAGATGTACCTACTTATGTTCGCCATGGTGCGGCAGATATTGGCGTTGTCGGCAAAGACGTTTTGTTGGAGCACGGTGCAGAAGGCCTGTACGAGCCGCTGGATTTAAACATAGCCCGTTGCCGGTTGATGACGGCTGGGCCAGTGGGTTGGCAGGGAGGCGGTGGTCGTATTCGTGTAGCGACTAAATTCGTCAATATCGCTAGAGACTACTTTTCGCGACAGGGCGTGCAGGCAGATCTCATTAAGCTCTACGGTGCAATGGAGCTTGCGCCCATTATGGATCTGGCTGATCTCATTGTTGATATTGTCGATACCGGCAACACGCTGCGAGCCAATGGCATGGCGCCCCTAGAAGAAATAGCATCGGTGAGTTCCCGGTTGGTGGTGAACAAAGCGGCCATGCGCTCTCGGTGTGAGGCTATTTCCCAGATTATTGACGACCTCACGGCGGTTGTAGATAGCGTGGAGGCGGGCAAGAATGCGCCGGCTTGATTCCACCAGTACAGATTTTCAGGATCAGTTGACGCGCTTGACTCAGTCTCACGGCGAGGTGAACAGTGAGCTGGAGGCTACGGTTGCAAACATTGTTGCTGAAGTAGCAGCGCGTGGCGATGACGCTGTACTCGAATACACTGCGCGTTTTGATAAGTTGGAAGTAGCGTCTGCTGCTGCGTTAGAAATTCCCAGCGAGCGCCTTCACAATGCCTACCAATCCATATCGCAAGAGCTGCGTGATGCGTTGGTGTTTGCTGCCGATCGAATCCGCAGTTTTCATGAGCACCAGCGCCAGGACAGCTGGGATTATCGCGATGACTCGGGCAATCTGCTTGGTCAAAAAGTCACTCCGCTAGGACGCGTAGGGCTTTATGTGCCGGGAGGAAAAGCGAGCTATCCTTCATCAGTATTGATGAATGCCATACCGGCAAAAGTGGCCGGTGTTCCAGAGATCATCATGGTTGTGCCTGCGCCTGGCGGTGAGCTGAATGATTTGGTTTTGGCAGCTGCTCAAATAGCCGGTGTAGATCGCGTATTCACCATAGGCGGTGCTCAAGCCGTGGCTGCGCTCACGTACGGCACTGCGACTGTTCCTGCCGTAGACAAGATCGTTGGCCCAGGCAATATGTATGTTGCAACAGCCAAGCGACAGGTGTTCGGCCGTGTAGGCATCGATATGGTAGCGGGGCCTTCGGAGATTCTGGTGATCTGCGATGGCAGTACCGACCCTGACTGGGTGGCAATGGACATGTTTTCGCAAGCTGAGCACGACGAAAATGCGCAAGCTTTGCTGCTGTGTCCCGATGAAGCCTATTTGGATGCCGTCGAAGCAAGTATTGAAAGGTTGCTGCCTACTCTGGAGCGCGAAGCGATTGTGCGCGAATCCTTGTCTGGGCGCGGCGCTCTGATACTAACGCGCGATATTGGCGAGGCCATTGCAATCTCTAACCAGTTAGCGCCGGAGCATTTAGAGCTCTCTGTAGCCAATCCTGAACTGTTGATTGATGCGATCGAGAACGCGGGCGCTATCTTTATGGGTGCCTACACGTCTGAGGCATTGGGCGATTATTGCGCAGGCCCTAATCACGTATTGCCCACCTCTGGCAGCGCGCGCTTTTCGTCCCCGCTGGGTGTTTATGACTTTCAAAAGCGAAGCTCACTGATCCAGTGCAGTGAGCAAGGTACACGGGAGCTTGGCGAAGTGGCGTCTATACTGGCGCACGGTGAAGCGCTGCAGGCTCATGCACTCAGTGCCACGTTACGGCTGGGTGAGAAGGGATAACTGTTTCAGGCCCTCTTCGTTTAGCGGCGAGAGGCCCCGGAAGATTGGTTTAAAACGCCCACAATGGCACGCAACTCAAGGCTCTGATTGTTCCGCTGGATGGAGACGCGAAGTTTATCTCCGGGCCTGAGTTTGGCAATTTGATGCATCGTCAGCCGCCCGTCGTTAACGATATCGTTGTTGATATGCGTAATGACGTCGCCGCGTTTTATACCAGCCTTGAATGCGGGGCTCCCATTGGCAACAGCAACCACCGTGAGTGCCTGCTGTGGTGAACCGCTGGCCAGTCGGGTTATCACTGGTTCCACGCTAACGCCCAACCAGCCCCGAATCACTTCGCCAAAGTCGATTAAATCCTGCATCACAAACACAGCGAGATTCACCGGGATAGCCAGGCTAATGCCAATGCCCGTCGTGCCAGCGCCCGTCTGTGTTTGGCTATCTGCTGTATAAATCAGTGTATTGATACCCAGTAGCCGCCCCTGCGCATCTGTGAGCGCGCCGCCTGAGTTGCCAAGATGAATCGTCGCGTCGGTTTGAATGTAATCTTCATAAGCATTGAGCTGGAGGCCGTATCGACCCAAAGCCGAGACTATGCCCTGAGTTACCGAGTGGCCAAAACCCAGGGGGTTGCCTATGGCGAGCACTACATCACCAACGTTCGCAGCGTCGGAATCACCCAAGGTTACCGGCTGCAGATCGGGAAGATTGATTTGCAGCACCGCCAGATCGGTTGCAGGATCTGTGCCTATAACCGCAGCGTTAGCAGAGCGTCCGTCATGCAGCATCACCTGAATAGCGTCTGCGCCAGTGATCACATGGTTGTTGGTTAGGATGTGGCCTTGTTCTGACATGATCACGCCAGAGCCCAGAGAGCGCTCGATCTTATTACGCTCTCCTCTGGGTGATAAGAAGCGCTGAAATACTGAATCGTCTAGCAACGGACTGCGAGCCTGAGTCACCAGCTTTGCGGTGTAAATGTTGACGACAGAGGGTGTAGCCGCGCGGACTGCCTTGGCGTAGCTGGTGCTGGTCGCGGATGCTCTTACCCCAGTCACCGGGCTTTGCGTTAGTACCCAGCGATCCAGGATCAGTAGCGCAGCGAGCAATCCGGCAATGGCTGGCCAAACAATGTAGGTGAATGTCTCTTTCATAGATCGTGCGCTGTTGGGTTGCCAGAGCATTGTATATGATGCGGCTAACAGCGTGACAGATGAGCCCGCGTATAAAACGCAAAGATACCCCAAAGGAGTACGCCCGTAAGGCGGCCATGATGAGTGTAGAGCGCGAAGAACTACTGGTGTATGTGAATAAGACCCTAGAGCCGCAGCAATTTTCTGATTATTGCCCCAATGGTTTGCAGGTAGAGGGCAGTAGTACGATCACGAAGCTGGCGACCGGTGTTACTGCCTCGCAGGCCTTATTGGATGCTGCCAGTGAGTGGGGCGCAGATGCGATAC
This sequence comes from Halioglobus sp., assembly GCA_045106775.1. GTDB lineage: Bacteria > Pseudomonadota > Gammaproteobacteria > Pseudomonadales > Halieaceae > Marimicrobium. The sequence continues at coordinate 4,766 of JBGCFE010000202.1, read as the reverse complement.
TCGTGCATCATGGTTACTTCTGGAAAGGTGAGGCGGCCGAGGTTGTGGGAATGAAGCGAAATCGGCTGCGCACTCTTTTGACGAACGATATGAATCTACTGGCCTACCACCTGCCTTTGGATGCTCATCCACAGTTGGGCAACAATGCCCGGTTAGGCGAGTTAATGGGTTTACCGACATCCAGTCATGGCCCTTTGGAGCTTGGCGCGGCACGTAGTGTTGGGAACGTTGCTGAGTTTACAGCGCCGATTGAAATGGGTGAGTTGCTGCAGCGTTTGCGCAACTTGACTGGGCGGGAGCCTCTGCATGTGGGAGATCCGGGTGTGTTCATCCAGCGCGTCGCATGGTGTACCGGTGGCGCGCAGGGCTATATCGATCAAGCAGTGGCAGCCAGAGCCGATGTTTTTGTCACCGGTGAGGCGTCAGAGCAAACGGTGCATGTTGCCAGGGAGTCAGGAATCGAGTTTGTTGCTGCCGGGCATCACGCTACCGAGCGCTACGGAGTGCAGGCGCTCGGCGAGCATCTGGCAGAAAAGTTTGCGCTGGATTACCGATATTTTGAAATCGATAACCCAGTTTAAATCAGCTAGCTGGCGGCTTCTCGGCTGCATCAGCGGATGATGCGCTAGCAGACGCGTCGTCTTGTCGATCAAGCCCGAACTCTTCATTGAGCATGCCCTTTTCATCGGGAGATGTTTTGGGCGCGTAGTCTAAAGGAGGCTGAATGTGATCGAGGTTGGGCGCAGTTTCATCGCCATCGGTACCGTTCTCGAGTCTTCCCAGTGCAACGGGGCCTTGCCCTTCACAGAGCGCAGCAGCGCCACTGGCCAGATGGTTGTGTACATCACGGTATGACTCAGTGAGGTTGTTGAGGAGCTTGGCAGTATCTGAAAAGTGCTCAACAACTTCATCTTCGTACACTTTTTTCTCTTGCAGTACTTGGTCTAGCTTGCGTTCGACGTCGCGGTATTTTTGGTTCGCCGCTGAGGTGCGACGACCTAGCAACCAGCCAAGAAGAAGGCCGATAACAAGGATGGCTGCGCCACCTGCTGCAAGGATGGGTGGTGTCAGTTCAGTTAATTCCACAAACGAGTCCTCAATACTCCAACATGTCAGAGCGCGCAGTATACCGTCATTAGTGCGGCGACTGTAGCGTAGGAAGTAGTGATGTTGTTGAATTGCCAATAGCCGGCGCTCTCGCTACAGTGAGCCGCCTTCGACAACGCTTACGTTTCTTTCAGATGATTTCACCGTGGCAACGCTACCAGCAGGATCTCCAGCTACCCGATTTTTCGCATGACGCCGCTCAAGAGCAGGCAGTCCTGTTGCTGCAGGATCTGTATGAGCGACTGATTGCTTCAGGCGATAGCGGTGCGGCAGGTGTAAAGGGTGCGCTGAGAGGCTTGCTGAGCCGATGGCGTGATACTGCGCAAGAGCCCGAGATTGGGCTTTACCTCTGGGGCGGCGTTGGGCGAGGTAAAACCTACTTAGTAGACGCTTTTTATGATTGCTTGCCCTTTGAGCGAAAAATGCGCGTGCATTTTCACCGTTTCATGCAGCGAGTGCATCATGAGTTGTCGCAGTTAGAGGGGCAGAAAAACCCTCTGGAAATCGTTGCACAGCGGTTGGCTGATGAATCTCAGGTAATTTGCTTTGATGAGTTTTTTGTCACCGACATCGGTGATGCGATGATTTTGGCGGGGCTGCTGGAAACGCTGTTTGAGCGCGGTGTCACTCTGGTTGCAACGTCCAATATAGAGCCCTCAGGCTTGTATGATAACGGCTTGCAGCGCCAGCGATTTCTGCCGGCCATTGCGCTGCTGGAAAAGTACACCCGTATCGTGAACGTCGACGGCGGCACAGATTATCGATTGAGAACCCTCCAGCAAGCTGAGTTGTATCACTACCCGCTCGATGAGGGTGCTGATCGGAGCCTGGAAGACAGTTTTTTGCGTCTGGCCCCCGAACCTGGAAAGCATTGGGAGAGGATTGAGATTAATCAGCGATACCTGACCTGCCGGCGCGTCGCTGATGATGTGGTCTGGTTTGACTTTAAGGAGTTGTGTGACGGCCCCCGTTCGCCCAGCGATTACATAGAATTGGCGCGTATTTTTCACGCTGTGCTTATTTCAGGGGTCCCTGCGTTTAACGCTGATTTAAATGATCAGGCACGCCGATTCGTGAATATGGTGGACGAGTTTTACGATCGTAACGTGAAAGTGGTGATGGCGGCGGCTATGCCTCTTCTGGAGCTCTATCAGGGAGGGCAGCTCGAATTCGAGTTTCAGCGAACAGTCTCCAGGCTGCAAGAAATGCAGTCGCATGAGTATCTTGCAAGAGAGCATCGGCCATAGCATCGGCGATGGTGGATAGTTTGCGTGTCGGCAATCGATGCCCGGCAGCGGGGTTATGCTTGCTCGTGCAGGTGAAAACCCGCGAAATTTAATGGATTATCCGCTTGAAAAGGGTACAGCCATTGCGTAATATTCGCGCTCTCAAAATTGGACTCCGCCAAGGGGCAGTTAGTCATGAAAACTTTTAGTGCCAAAGCCCAGGATGTGGCCCGCGACTGGTATGTCGTTGATGCTACTGATAAAACTCTGGGGCGTCTGGCCAGCGAGATCGCGCATCGCTTGCGCGGTAAGCATAAAGCGGAATACACCCCGCACGTTGATACAGGCGATTATATCGTTGTTGTGAATGCGGAGAAGGTGCGGGTGACCGGCGCCAAGACCACCGATAAAATGTACCACCGCCACACAGGCTACCCAGGTGGTCTCAAGTCGATGTCGTTCGAAAAGCTCATCGATCGCGCTCCTGAGCGAGTCATTCAGGGTGCAGTTAAAGGCATGTTGCCGCGCAATCCACTGGGTCGCGCAATGTTCAAGAAGCTCAAAGTGTATGCGGGCGGTGAGCATCCTCATTCGGCACAGCAGCCGCAAGCACTGAACATCTAATCGAATTGGCTACCTAACGGAATAACTATGTCAGCTACGCAATATTACGGAACAGGTCGCCGAAAGACCTCCACAGCACGCGTTTTTCTAAAGAGCGGTGGCGGTGCCATCACTGTGAACAAGCGCCCGCTAGACCAGTACTTTGGCCGTGAAGTGGCTCGCATGATCGTGCGTCAACCGCTCGAGCTGGTTGAACTCAATGACAAGTTTGATATCAATGTCACCGTTGTTGGTGGTGGTAGCTTTGGCCAAGCCGGTGCAATTCGTCACGGTATCACTCGCGCTTTGATGGATTATGACGAGTCTTTGCGTGGCACATTGCGTGGAGCAGGGTTTGTTACCCGTGACGCGCGTGAAGTTGAGCGTAAGAAAGTCGGCCTGCGTAAAGCACGTAAGCGTCCACAGTTCTCTAAGCGTTAATTTGGCTTGCCGGCCGGCTTCTTGGGTCGGCTGTTCACCTGAAGCTTTTCTGAAGCGCCCAGATGCAATGCATTTGGGCGTTTTTGGTTTGTACAGGCCGTCGGAATCGCCTTTTAAGGTGGATTTTGTCAGCAATGCGGTTCCCAGTCGCTCCTCGGAAATCGCTTGGTGGGAACCGCATTGCTGACAAAACCCTTCCATCGAGCGGTGCGGTTCGATCGCCCGGTTGTAAGCAGGCCAAAACGCAACAAGCTTGGATAGTAGTATGCGGCGGGGCAGCGGCTTGAAATGGCGTGATCACAAAGCGATTAACGATGAACGACTGATCGCGCTATTTTAAGCTGTTGCCCTGGGCTCACCTCGCTCCAAATTCTGGAGGGTTTAGAGGGCGGTTGCGAGAGCCCTTGGGATACTGTTTGAGCCTGGCAGATGGTGTGGCAAGTGTTGCGTTGTCTAGAAGTCACGAGAAGTGCCAAAACCGTTCAATTTACCGCGCCAATCCACGGTAAAAGCAAAGTGTTTACCTTGTAACAAAAGGCCAAAATCATTAAAATCTGGCGGTTTTTGCGAGCGGCGGTTTCTGCCGTTCCATTCAGCCCTGAAGAGGCGCTCTTTTTTGCACTCTTTGAAGCAATCTGCGGGGCGAGACCATTCCAAGACAATCTGGGGAGAAAAGCATGAGCAGCGAGGGCGTTAACTCCGGCAGGAGGAAGTTCCTGACGGCGGCCACGAGTGCGGTAGGGGCCGCGGGTGCTGTCGGCATACTGACACCGTTCGTGGGTTCCTGGAACCCGTCAGCGAAGGCCAAAGCGGCCGGTGCGCCGGTCAAATTCGACTTTGGCAAGTTAGAGCCAGGTGAAATGAAGGTTGTTGAGTGGCGCGGTAAGCCCGTTTACGTTGTGAACCGCACCGTCACACAGCTTGAAGATCTCACCAAGTTGAATGATCAGCTTAAAGACCCTGAATCAACTGGCTCGGTTCAGCCAGCCTACATTACCGGTGATGATCGCGCCTTGAAGCGTGAATTGTTGATTGTCGTTGGTCTTTGTACTCATCTTGGTTGTGCTCCGAAGTTTCGTCCTGAAGTTGGCGCTGCGGATTTAGGCGGTGACGAGTGGGTAGGCGGCTTTTTCTGCCCGTGTCACGGGTCAAAATTCGATCTCTCTGGAAGGGTTTACGCCGGTGTTCCTGCCTCGGCTAACCTCGAGGTGCCTCCTTACTCATTTGAGGGAGACAGCGTGGTAGTGATTGGTGTGGACTCGGAGACAGCCTGATGATTAATTTGCTTGTAGATTTACGCGACTGGGTTGATGAGCGTCTTCCAATCATGAAGGCGTGGAACACCCACATGGGCAAGTATTACGCGCCCAAGAACTTTAACTTTTGGTA
>JBGCFE010000201.1:0-10089 GCA_045106775.1 Halioglobus sp. | reverse complement strand
CAACAAGTAAACTCGCCAAGCGTTTGGGGTATAGGTAATGGATTCAGCTTTGCTGCAGGCGGTGCTGGGCGGCGCCATTTTTTCGATTTTATTCAGTCTTGGCATCGGTTTGTCGATGGCCGATTTTCGGCGCGTTGTCGCACAGCCCAAGGCCTTCTCGGTGTCGCTGGCGTGCCAGTTGGTTCTGCTGCCGTTGTTGGCCATTGCGGTTGCCAAAGTGTTTGCGCTGTCGCCGCATAACGCTGTGGGTCTTTTGTTACTGTCTGCCTGCCCGGGCGGTGTCACCTCAAACGCGTTTACCCGGCTGGCGGGCGGCGCCATCGCATTGTCAGTGTCACTGACAGCGGCCAGTTCTCTGCTCGCGGTGATATCGATTCCTACGATCTTGTTTATCGGCCAGCAGTTATTGGGCGCTGATGCGCAGGTAGTGACTATCCCGTTGGATTACCTTGCTAAGAATCTGCTGGTGATTACGTTTTTGCCTGTGGTGCTTGGCATGCTGGTAAAGCAGTTTGCACCGCGTGCTGCGCTGTGGCTTGAGCCCAAACTGTTCCCTGCAACCACTACGCTCTTTTTCCTGATTATTGCTGCGCTTTGGTATCTTCAGTTTGATATCTATCGCGACGCGTTTATAGAAGCCGGGCTTCCAACCTTCGTCTTGTTTATGGCAACGGTAGTGGCATCGCTCATTGTTGCTCGGCTCGCAAAATTTGAGCCTAAAGATCGAACAGCTGCCATTTTTGAAGTGGGCGTACAGAACCCGCCAGTGGCCTTTTTTATCGCTGTGAATATTATGAAGGATATGGCGGTGGTGCCACCTGCGGCTGTTTATGCCGTAGTGATGGTGGTAGGCGCTGCGGTGATGGTGCTTTGCGTTCGAGCGTTTGCCGATTAACGCACACCCTCACGCGTAAAACGAACCAGGCAAATTTGTAATTTCCAGTAGGCGGTTGCATGCTGTGCACTCGCGTATTTAAATTCGGTGATGCAAATGCAGTTCTGGCGTTTTTTTGCTCCTTCTGCGCTGGGTTTTATCCTCAAGAACCTGGTTCACGGCATTGTTGATAAACTAGCAGGTAATCCCCCTAGGCCAACTCAGGCCGCCGCCTACGTTCAGCAACACGCAATGCGCGGTGACGCATCCAGTGTGTTGCAAACACTCGACGATTTTGCCCGTACCCAGCGCTGGTTGATGAGCGTCGGGCCTGAGAAAGGGCCGCTTGTTCAGGAGATGGCGGGCCGCTTACCCGCTAACCCGCGAATATTGGAGTTGGGAGCCTACTGCGGCTATTCCGCTGTTCTGCTTGCGTCTACGTTTGGGGCGGATGCCACAATCGTGTCTGTTGAAGTAGACTCTGCTGCGGTTGAAGCCGCTCGCGCCAATGTGGATATGGCAGGGCTGAGTGATCAGGTAGAATTTATTCACGGGCCGTCCTCCAAGGTGATCGAAACACTTGAGGGCAGCTTTGATCTGGTGTTTCTCGATCACTGGAAGGATCGCTACAAACCCGATCTTCAACGGTTAGAAGAAAGAGGGCTGGTGCGCTCGGGCACGATTGTGGTTGCCGATAACGTTGGCGATATTTTTGGTGATACCGGTTATCTCGGCTATGTTAGAGAGTGTGGCCGTTACGCTAGCGAGAATCGGCCTGCCACCATCGAATATACATCGGTGAAGGACGCCGTTGAGATATCTACACACCAGTAATATACCGAAGTGAGCCATCCAATTTCGCTCATAACCTGCAGGGACGCAGCATGACAATGTGTAGAGCAACTGTTCGAATTCTTGCCGTTTTCCTTTTCGGATGAGGCATTGTGCTGTGCGCCCCCTTTGCATCGGCGAACTTTAATAATGCAATCAAAGTACTAGAAGCTGGAGAGGAGGATTTTGTTCCAGAGTTGCATGCCGAAAAGAAGGTGGCGCCGCGCTATCCGCCCCAAGAGCAGAAGAAGGGGCGTATGGGCTTTACGCTGTTTGAGCTGACAGTGTCGCCCGAAGGGTATCCGCGCGATGTAACGCTTGAAAGGTCCTCATCTAAATATTTTACCAAAGCGTCCGTCAAAGCCGTGCACCACCATCGCTACGCTCCTCCGGCAGACGGACAGCCTCGCTATGGCGTACTTTCTCGTTTCACCTATGCGGTGGGTAGTACTCGCAACGGTGTCAGTAGGATAGATACCAAAGAACTTCAGAAATCTGTCTCAGCCACTCTCAAGAGCGCCTAAGAGGGCGATGCCTCTGCACAGTTCAATTACGCCAGGTCGTTGAATGATCTAAAGATGTTTGATCAGGGGTTGAGGGGCATGAAGTTAGAGTATCAAGATGCCAATCGCTGGTTTGAGAAGGCGGCGAAAAGGGGCTTGCCCCATGCGCAGTTCGAATTAGGGCGCAATATGCTAGACGGACGAGGTTGCAAGCAAGATCGAGAGAATGGTTTGCGGTGGATTAATGCAGCAGCAGTGAGTGGTCTGGCCTCCGCACAACATCTTATGGCGCGTGAAGCGGATTTGTTGGCGCGAAACGACCAAAACAATCTGGCCATGATGAGTTGGCTGCGTAGCGCGGTGTTTTCAGACTACTATTATGAACACGAGGAGGCCTGGATAGGGCCTTATTACTGAGCCACCGTATGAAAGCTACAGGGCCATCGCCTTCTGATAGGCGGGCCGGCTCTCTATTCGGGCAAAGTACTGTTCGCATTGCGGGGTATCCGAATTCACGAAGCCTGCGTGCTTGGCGATCATCAGAGCGAACCCGATGATGATGTCAGCCGCTGTAAACTGCTCACCCACAATGTAGCTCTGACCTTCCAGTGCGTTTTCTACCACGCCAACCAATTTGGGTAGCTCAGCATTACCGCGCTCCACCAATGCTGGGATCTTACGGCCCTCTGGCAGCATGTCGGTGGCGTGAACAATCACCTCAGATGCCATCACCGTGAGTTGGTTCTCGCCAAACTCCATCCACTGAACGGCTTTTGCACCTTCGGGAGTGTCTCTGGCCGGAAGTAGCTCATCCGAGCCGTACTTTGCCGCCAAATACTCGATGATTGCCAAGGTTTCCCACAGGGCGAGATCACCGTCTTTGATGGCCGGGACTTTACCCAGCGGGTGTATCTCTAAGTAGCTTTGCCCAGTCATCTGCTCGGAAAACAAATCCATAGTCTCTAGGTGGTACTGCAACCCGAGCTCCTCTGCCAGCCAAATGATGCGGCATGAGCGGGCCATGGGGCTGTGGTAAATCGTCACCATCGTTGATCTCCTGAGAATTCGTTTTTGTGTTGCTGGCTTCCAGTTTTGGTCACAGCATTGTACTGTTTGCTCACTGTGTTAAGAACCGTGAAAGAAGGAGTTTGTTTGTGGAAGACCGCATTAGCATTTCGATAGAGGATGGCGTTGCCGATGTTAGATTGGTGCGCGCAGACAAAATGAACGCACTGGATACGCGCATGTTTGACGCGTTTATTGAGGCGGGTGAACAACTTCGCAACAACCCTGCGGTGCGCGTAGTGGTGTTGTCGGGTGAGGGTAGGGCGTTCTGTGCTGGCCTCGACATGGGAAATTTTGCCTCAATGGCGAACAAAGACGCGGGGGCAGAGGATGGCTCGGCAGATAAAGGTGTTACGGCCAACAAGCTGGCCACGCGCACGAATGGCATTGCTAATAAGCCACAATACGCTGCGTGGGTATGGCGCGAGCTACCTGTGCCGGTGATTGTTGCGCTGCACGGCGTTGCGCTTGGCGGTGGCTTTCAAGTGGCTCTTGGCGGCGACGTTCGGTACGCAGCGCCCGGCACGCGTATGTCGGTGATGGAAATTAAGTGGGGCCTGGTGCCCGATATGGCGGGGACGCAACTCATGCGGCATTTGGCCCGCGACGACGTTGTTCGTGAACTCACCTACACAGGCCGAATTTTTGAAGCCGAAGAAGCGCAGAGTATGGGTTTTGTAACCAGAGTAGTTGATGATCCACTCGCAGCAGCCCTGGAAACCGCGCGCACTATCGCCGGTAAAAATCCTGACGCGATTCGTGCAGACAAAAAGCTGCTGAACGAAAGCCTTTATCTCGATACGGTTGAAGGGCTGATTTTGGAGTCGGAGCTACAAGACGACATTATTGGTAAGCCCAATCAAATCGAGGCGGTAATGGCTGAGATGGAAGGCCGGCCGGCGGTTTTTTCTTAGCGGCAACACGCACATAGTTTATTGCCAGGCCACAGGACTACTGTTTTCGGCCGCTATGTGCTTTTTCACTGTCACCCTACTTGCAACTCAATACGGAGAGCAGCATGAGTAATTCTGCAGGCGTTTCTATTCACGGCACTGTCGCGCCCGGTTTTGAATCCATTCGAAGCCTTTATAAGCACAACATGAACACCTTCGCCGAGGGGCATACACAGTTGTGTATTTACCATCGCGGTGAAAAGGTCGTGGATTTGTGGGCATCTGTGGAAGAGACCAACACTTTTTCGGCGGACAGCTTAGTTAACGTCTTTAGCAGTGGCAAAAGCCTTGAATCCATTGCGTTGGGCTGGCTCGTCAGTCAGGGGTTGCTGAGCTTTGAAGCGAAGATTGTAGATTACTGGCCTGAGTTTTCGGCTAACGGTAAAGAAGGGTTAACGGTTGCTGATTTGATGCGCCATTCGTCGGGTTTGGCGAACTTCGATCAGTCTATTGAGCCGGAGCATCTTCAGACGGCCAACATCAAAGAAAATAAGGTAGGCGAGGTGATTGCGGCTCAGACCTCGCGGTACCCGGGCGATGGTGCTAATCGCTGCGAGTACCATGCGGTGACGCGCGGTTGGGTAGTCAATGAAATTTTCCGGCGCGTGGACCCCCAGCAGCGCACCATCGGCGAATTCCTGCGCCAGGAAATTAATGAACCGATGGCCGTGGAGGCCTTGGTAGGTATTGATGATCAAGAGCTGGAGCGCGTGACAGAGGTTACGCATGCGGGGTTTGGTGCTGAGCTTATTCGCAGCATGCGGCCAAAGTTTTTGGGCCGAAAAGCGGTGCACGGGTTTTTCAACTTATTTCGTCGCCTCGCTGGCTTGTTGTTAAGCAATCGAAAAAGTACATCCAGAAAGGCACCTTTGCCTTACAAGGGTATGGACGGGATTCTATTTTTCAATGACCGCAGTGTGGCCCTTGGGCAAACACCCTCTGCCAACACCAAAAGCAGTGCTCGCACATTGGCAAAGATAGCCGCGATGATGTCGGCCGGTGGCAAGTTCGGTGGCAAAGAGTATTTGAACAGTGTTGGTTGGGAGGCCGTTCACGGTAAGTCCATACCCGCAATGATGGGCGGCTTAATGGCGACGCGGTTTACGCAGGGCGGAGTGAATCAATTTTTGCCGTGCTCGGCCGATAGCGCGCGGCTGGAGCGTGAGTTTCAGGTGGGCCGTGAAGGTTTTTTTGGTTGGATGGGGCTCGGCGGCTCTATCTTTCAATGGAATCCTGAGAAAGATATTGGCTTTGGGTTTGTGGTGACCGAGCTGCATGTGTTGGATTTGCTAAATGAAAGAGGGAAGACTTATCAGGCTGAAGTGCTGCGCTGTGTCGATAAGTTAGGTTAGGCGCAGGAGTCTCTTTGCCCCTTTTTTGGGCATGGTGTTCTTTCAACCTCATACTTAAGATTACTTGGCAAGTTAAGCGAGGGCGCTTAGGCTTGCATCAGGTGTGCTGAGTTGAATGACATGAGTACTAACAAATCAGAGCTAGCGTTTCAGGTACACGATCTACGCAGTAAAGTGAGTGCTGGGCTTTCTTTTGTCGAGCTGCTGGAGCATGAGCGGCCTGATATCGCCGATAGCCCCATGCTGGATTCGGTGCGCGAGTGCTTAGAAAGCGTCATTGAAACCAGCCGCCAAATCTCCCTCGAAGTATCACAGTCAGATAGCGTTGATACAGCCGATGCATCGAATAACCTGCTGGTGGTTTCTGCCAGAGACGTGGTTAGCAAGCATGCGGCAGAAGCGTATGCGGCATTGGGTAAGCAGTTTCCAATTGAGATCGTTTACTCTAGCGAATCGCTCGATGACGATAAGTACGTCGCCATGGATCCCATTGAAATCCGCAGTATTCGCGAGAACGTGATAGCCAATGCTGCAGCAGCAGGTGCTTCTCGGCTCAACGTCACTTACAGCATGAAGAGCTATGGTTTATTGATCGTGATGGAAGATAACGGCTGTGGCATGGATGCAGACAAACTGAACTTGTTGCGGCTCAGGCGGTTGGGTGATGGCCAAGTACACGGTCTGGGTACCCGGCGCATTCAGTCTGCCGCGCGGGATAATGAGTCGGTCATTACGTATTCGTCTGAAGTGGGGCGGGGCACCACGGTACAAATACTGTGCCCTTATGTGGAGCCTGCTGTTTCTTAACCGCTCACGTATCAAAAACCAGTCGAGTCGACATAAAAAAAGCCGGGTTTCCCTGGGTTTTTCGCGTACAGCGCTTTTTCTATGGCGGCAAGCGCTTTAGAAGTTGTAGCGTCCCGTAATACCGATAGTACGTGGCTGTACGGTGTTGATGAGTCTATAGCTACCCCCGCTGGCAGTAATATCTGTGCCATCGGGGCCTTCCTCGCGGATGATGGTGTCATCGTCAAAGAAGTTCTTGGCCCACACTGACACATCCCACTTAGCGTCCACGCTGCGTACGCCCGTGAAGAGGTTGAGGCTATGGTAGGCGTCAAACTCATCGCTTACGCCCAGCAGCCCAGCCGCTGCGTCGTTGTTGTCACGCTCGCCCACGTATTTGTAGAGGCCGCGTATGTACCATTCCATGCCATCGGTGGGGATGAAATATTCAGCGTTCGCTGAGAAGCTAAACTCTGGCTGGTCGGCCACGTTCTCGCCATCGACATCACAAAAACCTAACACCTCGCCTGGCTCACGGTCGTTGCAGGGCTCTTGCGCGCCATCCCATTCCGCTTGCACGTAGCTTAATGAAGCGCCCGCGCTGAGCTGCTCTGACAATAGAATCTGCCCTTCCAGATCGATACCGGTGATGGTTGCATCGCCGTTGTAGATGATGCCGCCTGTTAGGCCTACCGGGTTGCCTGACGCGTTTAACACCTGCAAACCACGCTTGAAGCCAAAGTAGCCGTCGTACTCCTGATGGAAGATTGCGCCGTTCAGTGTTGCCGCGCCGTCTAACAGGCGGCTCTTGAAACCGATTTCCAGGCTGTCGCTTTCTTCTTCACCGTGTAGCAGATCGTTTTCACCATTGGGCAGGAACGCAACATTGGGTGTAGGCACAATCGAGATACCGCCTGGGCGATAGCCGCGGTTGTAAGAGGCGTATACAGACGTATCGTCGTTTAGCTCATGGCGTAGGGTTAGTGAGCCGGTAATGGCATCGGAGTCTTCCTGCTGGTTCTCTTCGCTGATCCCTGTGATCATCGAGCTGGCCATAATCACCGGCGCAAAAGCCGACACCGCATCAGGTAGCGCAAGGAACTCGCCAAACCTAACATTAGCAGCGCGTGAGCGATCGAACTCAGAGTACCGTAAGCCCACTTCTAATTGCGTGGCTTCGGTTAAATAGAGTTTATGGAAGGTATAAAGGCTAATTTCTTCATTGCCTACGGGAATGTCGCCAACGGTGGTAAAGATGATGCCGTTCACTGCGGGCTGCTCTAGTGAGCGGGTGGCAGAAAACAACGTCTCGGTATCCTGATCGATGTAGTACAGGCCAACCATGTAATCCCAGAAGTCGTTATCGAGCGATGCGATGCGGAATTCTTGCACGAAGGATTCTACTAATGTGTTGGAGAATTGATTGGTGCGTGAATTGGGTACCGTGTTGTAACCCGCGCGGTCAGCGTTCTGTTGCCTGCTGAGCTTGTCGGAATCGTTGTAGCCAGTGATCGAGGTGAACTCGTGGCCTGCAACTTCCCAGGTCATGTTCAGTGTTGTGAGGTCGTACTCAAGATCAGTGCCGGCATCAGTGCCAAATAGCGTTTCGCGATCGTCCAGCGTCAACGTAGGGCGCACGCCCAATGCGTCGGTGCCCACAAGAAGCTGGTTATCATTGGTTTCACTTTCATGGTGCTGATAGGTCAGGTGTGCAGTGAAGGTATCTGTGGGCGCATAGCTTAGCGTGATGCGTACAGACTCGGTGTCATCTTCCGGGTTGTTAGTGCCGGTGACCAAGTTTTCAATGCCAGCACCTTCGCTGGTTTCGTAAAGGCCAGCAACACGTACCGCAAGTACATCCTCAATGATGGGTGCGCCGTAGGCTACCTGGCCATTAAAGCCTTTGTCATCGGACGCAGATAGCTGCACGTAACCTTCTGCCTCAGACCAGCTGGGGCGGCGGGTGATCATGTCGATGGCGCCAGCGGGGGAGGTGCGGCCTTGCAGCGTACCCTGAGGGCCGCGCAGCACTTCCAATCGCTCCAGGTCGTACATTGCCTGCAGTACATTGTCTGGGCGTACGACAACGCTGTTCCAATACACATCCACCACCGATGCTGTACCTGACTCAGGGTCAATACCCACGCCGCGTAGCGAGATGGTGCCATTGCGGCCAGTTGGGGCTTGGATGGTTAGGCCCGCTGTGAGCTGGTCGATGTCCTCAAAGCTGAAGACGGAGAATTTGTCTACAACATCGCCTGTAACCACGTTTACGGTGGCAGAGATGTCCTGCACGCTCTGCTCACGTTTTTGCGCGGTGACGATGACTTCCTCTAACACCAGGCCTGACTGGGCGTTAGCGATAGGCGCGCCGATGGCCGTCAGCAAGCCTGCGGCGAGCAGCGTTTTGTTAAATGGAATTCTAGACATATGGCTTAATCCTATGTTTTTGCGGGGTATTTTCAATTTATGAGTATGTTGGTAATGGAGTGCTGGCACGCTTTGCCGGGCGCTATGAAACAGCAGGCGCTTGTTTTTAAGTGAAAGTAATGTAACAGACTTAACTATGGCCAAATATGTCCATTTGGGTCGGTAAACATGGGAAAAGTGATACTCGATGTGGAAGTCGTGCCCGCTCAACGTTTGTTCAGTCGCGCTGTCTGTTTTTCGACCGTAGCTGCGTTAGCTGCGCCATGATTGAAATGGCAATTTCCAATGGCGTTTTGCTGCCAATATCGAGCCCAACGGGGGCGTGCAGTTTTGCGATGTTGGATTCGGTGATCCCCAGCATCCGCATTCGCTCCAGACGTTTTTGTGTGGTGCGCTGCGAGCCCAGTGCGCCAACGTACCAGGCGTCGCCCTCCAGTGCTTCCATTAACGCCATGTCATCGATGCGAGGGTCGTGCGTGAGAGTGATGATGACGGAGTGCTGATCCGCCGCCCGCGCGCGCACGACATCATCAGGCATACCTTGAACGCGCTCTACATCCGGCCCTTCCCATTGGTCCAGAAAGTGTTGGCGCGTGTCTGTCACGATGACTTCGTAGTCCATCGCTTGCGCCAGCTCTGCCAAACTTTGCGACAGCTGCCCAGCGCCAACGAGCAACATGCGCATTTGTGGCCCGAAGCCATGCGCAAGGTGTTTTTCGTTCAGGGTTAAGGTTGTGAAAGCATCCGTTGGGGTGAGTGATGTAATGCCTGTGGCCAGATCGAGTTTTCGCTCGATACACTGACGCTTCCCTAGTGCTTCAAGAATCTGCACAATCCAATCACAATCGGAGGATTTAAGTTTCTGCAGGAGTAGGGTGATGCGGCCGCCGCAAGGCAGGCCCAGCCGTTCGTTTTCCTCTGCGGTTACGCCGTACTCCACAAGAGTGGGTTGGGTGCTGGCGTATTCGCTTAGCGAGATTCTCTCGACCAAATCTTCTTCAATACAGCCGCCCGACACGGTGCCAATCTGTTGGCCACTCTGCGTGATTGCCGCCATGGAACCTACTGGTCTGGGTGAGGAGCCGGTTGTTGCTACGATGGTGCACAGCCATGGCTGCATATCAGCGCGTGCTGTGTTCAGCCAGTCGCGGCAGTGAATTAGGATGTCTTGATCTACGGTGTTCAATCGTTCGCACTCATGCTGCGCCGTTAAAGCGGGTTATGTTTCTGTGCGTACAGTTTACAATTATCAGCGGCAGATGCGGTAAACTACTGCGAGACGAAATGCGTGTAGC
>JBGCFE010000200.1:0-5847 GCA_045106775.1 Halioglobus sp. | reverse complement strand
TGCGCCCGCGATCCGCGCTAGCTGGCCCGCGATAGAGCCCGTTGCGCCAGCGGCACCAGAAATCAGAACGGTTTCGCCAGCTTGTGGTTTGCCGATTTCCCCCATACCAAAATAGGCCGTGAGGCCGGTGATGCCCATTACATTCAGGGCTGCGGTTTGAGAAATTCCGTCGGGAATTTTGCGCATCGCCTCAGCGCGCCCGTCGGTGACAGTGTACCGTTGCCAGCCAAAGGAGCCGGAGACGATACTGCCTACTGGGAAATCTTCGTTCTTAGACTCCACAACAATACCGCTGCCAGAACCGCGCATTACATCGCCAATTTCAACTGGCTTGACGTAGTCTACACGCGCTTCTATCCAGCCTTTCATAGCCGGCTCAACTGCCAGGTGATGAATTTGCACAAGCACTTGTCCTTCGCCCACCTCTGGCAGCTCCGTGTCGGCTAACGTGAAATCGGTGAGCTTGATCTCTCCTACTGGGCGTGCAGCGAGTTGTATTTGTTGGTTCTTCATAATGTGCCTTCTGTTTGTCTGTCGTTAATCAATACGTGTGTGTTTCTTTTTAAACGGTTCTGCTGTCGCGCGGCGAAGGGCGGCGCTGCCGTTGCTCTGCCTAACAGGTTCGCACTGCGAAGAAATAGCATTGAGCATGAGTGGCAAGGCTTTTAGGTGTGTGCCTACTACCAGCTTCCCTGTGTTCATCAGGCTCACCGCAATTTCACGCTGTGGATCAGCCCAGCAAAAAATATTTGCAAAGCCCAGGTGGCCATAGGCCTGCTGTGTGTTCAGTCCGTAAATACCGACAGGCGCGCCTCCGAGCATGAACCCGCCGCTAAAACGCAGCGGCAGCATGAGTGTTCTATCTAGCTGCGTTGACCCAACAGCACGCACAGCACCTTGCACCGTTTTCGGTTGCAGTATCTGTTTACCGTTCCAGTTACCCTGGTTTAGCAACATTTGAAAAAAACGGGTCACTTCTTCGGCGTTGGCGTACAGGTTAGCTGATGGAATGATGGATTTAAAAAACCGTGGATCATTTGTCAGCTCCACCACTGAATTTGGGTCAGCTCCCAGTACATTGGTAAGTGCTTTGTTGATTAAACCGTTATCTAGCCCCGTAGAGGCGTTGATGGCGACGTTCGCCTGATCACGTTTCGTTAAACCGTAACGAAAGTAACGCATGCCCATTGGTTTTCGAATGTAACGATCTAAATACTGCTGTGCGTTCAAGCCGGTAGTGACTTTAATGAGTTCGTTGAACACAAAGCCAGAGGTGATGGCGTGATAAGACTGTATGCGCCCGGCGTGTTTAACGGGCTCGGCCTCGCAAACCAGGGCAAGTGCGGCTTCATGGTCAAATAGCAGTTGTGTATCGATGCCTTTGGGTACGCGGGGCACACCACCGCGGTGGCTCAACAACTGTAGTATCGTAATAGCCCCTTTGCCGTTTGCGCCAAAGGCCGGAATGTAACGGCTCACCGGTGCCTCTAAATCAATTTTTCCCTGTTCGGCCAGTAGATGTATCAAAACAGACGTTATGGCTTTGGAGGCAGAAAACAAGCAGATGGGGTTTTGTGTCGTTGCGACACGCTCTTCATCGAGGTACCCCAGTGAACGATTCAGTACGATTTCACCGCGCCGGCGCACGCAGAGGCTCAGCAGCGGGTAGGCGCCAGTGCGGTATAGGTTTTGGCAGGCCTCCCACATCGCAACGATAGCGCTCTGGGGAAGATCGACTGAATGTGGGTCTACTTCAGCCACACGATCAATGTCGGTGATGGGCCGCAGATCATTGGGCACGTTTATCATTCGAAAACGTTTTTGTAACCACTGCTGCGATGGTTTTGCGATGAACTTCATTTTACTGTGGGCTTTGCTCAAAACGCCGAGAGGTCTACTTTAAATATCTCAAACGGCAGCTGCAGTGGCGCGTTGAGTACAGAACGGGTGACTTCGCTTTTAATCACGTAGAGCGCGCCTTCAGCCACTGTGGCGGTGGAAAGGCCACTGATCTGCTCAACGGTGGTAACCGCGCCTGCGCTACTAGCGTTGCTTAATTGTATTTTGCTGACTGCGCTATCCGCTACGGTATAGAGATCGGCGCCTAGAAAAGCCAGGCCGTCGGGTGACGGCAGTGCATCCCCCGACAACGTGATCGGTGTAATGGCGTTGCTATCGTCTAAAGCGATGTGAAACAGTGAGGCGGGCGCAAATTTGCCCACGATCAAACCACTATCGTCACTTTGTACAGCGATGCCGTTTAGCCCCAACCCCAGCGTGGTGACATCCGCAAACAACGGATCAGACACCAGGAGAGTGCCTTCACCCGAGGTGCCATCGAGTCTATAAACATTGGGGTTTGATGAATCTGTTACGTAGGCATTTCCTGCGCTATCTAGCGCGAGATCATTGCAGCTTCCGTTAGTGGCGATGGCGCCAAGAAGAAACTCCATCGTTGCCTCGCCTGTTCCCAGATCAAAGACCCAAACCCGGTTGTCAGTCTGGCTACCCGATTGCATGACTTCCCGGGCGCATACCCACAGCTTGCGCCTTTCGCTATCTACTTTAGCGCCAACCAGTGTTGCGCTGTTATCAGCTTCTCGAAATAGCGTCTCGTTGCCTTGGGCGTCTATGCGCGTAATGCTGGCCCCATTCAGGCTGGTAGCAAAGAAGGCTCTGTCTTGTTCATCAAACGCAATGCCTTCAGGCACGCTGTCCATACTGCTGAGCACGTAGCGCTCTAGCAGAGGCGTCAGGTCGACAGCGGGAGTGCTGTCATTGCTGTCGCTGCAGCCGCTGATGACCGCGCTTAGGCAGAGGATGCTGGTCGTGAAGATGAAAGCAATTGTCTGCTTCATTGTGGAATACCTGCTGATGTGGATGGCGATACGGGTTTTACCGCTGAGTTAAAGACATTATCAGAGCGAGGCACATGGCGCTAGCGAGTACTGTAGGGCTACAATAGTCCGCTGTAAAAATCTTCTAGTGGGCGTGTTGGATGGCTTTAACCCAAAAACAGAGGCGTCGGCGAGCCAAGCGCCTAAAGCGTGTGCGCACCTGCTTTGATTTTGTTACCGCACCTATGGCCATCGTCTTTCTCACATACTCGCATAGTGTTCAGGATAGCTATGAAATGACATGGCCCAAGCGCATGGCATTGGGTTATCGATTTTGGCGCAATTACTCAAAAGTGACTTCGGGTACCTCTTGGCGCGCGCACTTGGTAATGGCGATGAAGCTATTGGAGATCTCTCCCGAAGTGAAGGGTGATATTGTCGAATGCGGTTGTTGGAAAGGTGGTGCCACAGTCAACTTGTCGCTGATTGCTGCGGTTACAGGGCGGCGTTTGAAGGTTTATGATTCGTTTGAGGGGCTGCCTGCGCCGACTACCGGTGACCCTATTGCAGAACGATCTTTTAAAAACGGTTTTATACCCGGCGTGTTTTGCGGTGCGCTTGAGGAAGTAAAAGGCCACGTTCGCAAGTACGGTGCGATCGATTCTGCCGAGTTTTATAAGGGCTGGTTTTGCGACACGCTGCCTCATCATGAAGGCCCTGTTGTGATGGCCTTCTGGGATGTGGATTTTTATTCAAGCCTGCATGACTGCCTCCAAAACCTCTGGCCGCATGTTGTCGAAGGTGGTTACATCTTCATGGATGAGTACAAGGAATTACCGTACTGCTCCGTGTTTTATTCGGAGAAGTACTGGTCTAAGTACTTTGATTGCGCGCCGCCTGGCCTGGTAGGTATTGGCACTGGCGTACAGGTGGGTATGCATTTCACCGACCCGGCTGTTGGCATGAGCTCACCAAAAATTCAAGCAGCCAATAGCACTGCCTATTGCGTCAAGGGCACGCGCGCACTTTGGGAGTACTATCCCGACGAAGACGACACGATTGGTAAGCCAAGCGCCGTCAGCGAGCCGTCTGCATAGATTGTTGTCTCGCTGGCAGGTTGTGTTCTCTGCGGCAACTTTCGTTGCTGCAATCTTCTTTTCAGCTATCCCTTTCCGGAGTGTCTCCGCTACAATGCGGACACTCTTTTGAAAGGACTAAATATTATGATTATTTTACACGGTGTGTATGGTTCCCCCTTCGTGCGCAAGGTGCTGGCTGTATTGGCGATAAAGAATTTGCCCTACGAACATGTTCAGCAAATGCCTTTTACGCGCGATGAGGAATACCAAAAGATCAGCCCAATTGGAAAAATACCTGCTATACAGGATGGTGATTTAACTGTCTCAGATTCCACCGTGATCTGTGAGTATCTTGAAGATGCGTATCCAGACAACCCGGTGTATCCAGCAGAGGCCGCCACTAAGGCGGTTGCGCGTTGGTACGAAGAGTTGGGCAGTAACACCGTGGCAGAGCTAGCCGCCGGTATTTTCTTTCAGCGCTTCATGCGTCCCATGGCGTTTAAGGAAGAGCCGGATGAAGAGTTGGTCGCCAAAATTATTGAGAAAAAACTGCCGCCGCTCCTAGATTATATTGAAACGCAGGTGCCCGAGAGCGGCTTTATTTACGGTGAGGATATTTATGTTGCCGACATCAGTCTGGTTAGCCCATTTATCAACGCAGGCTACGCGGGTTATAAGATTGATGCGCAGCGTTGGCCAAAGTTTGCGGCGTTCAGTGAGCGCGTAAAAAGCCATTCCGCAATGGCCGATATTTTAGCCGCAGAGGCTAAGGCGATGGGCTTTGGTAGCTAGGTTTCTAGCGACTAGTTTTTTTACACTCAGTTACTTAAGTACATTTTTCAGGATCGTTTTATATGCTGACGTTGCACTACCTTAATAATTCTCGCGCACAACGCGTTCTCTGGCTAATGGAAGAACTTGAACTTGAATATGCTATTCAAGTGTATGAGCGAGATCCAGAGACTAATTTGGCGCCGCCAGAGCTCGAAGCTATACACCCGCTGGGTAAATCCCCTGTGCTGGTAGATGGCAATACTACGATTATCGAATCGGGAGCAATTGTTGATTACCTGCTGCGAGAGCATGGCGATGGGCGTTTGCTTCCAAAGGCCGGTACGCAGGCCCATGAGGAATACTTGCAGTGGATACACTACAGCGAAGGCAGTGCAATGCTCCCTCTAATGCTGCGGATGTACACAGGCCGTCTGCCCGATGGGGGCGAGGCGCTACAGCCACGTATCAACGACGAGCTTAATCGCCATCTGGGCTATGTCGATACCGCGCTTGAAGGGGTTGATTGGTTGGTGGAAAACCGCTTCTCGGGTGCAGACGTGCAGATGTCGTTTGTTGCCGAAATCGCACCACTTTTGCACCCTGAGCGGTTTGAGAACATTGCCGCGTTTCGCGCGCGTTGTCAGGAGCGGCCGGCGTATCAGGCAGCGCTAGAAAAAGGCGCTGCCTATGCCTATGGGCCTGCCTAGGCGCACGCCTCACAGACGCGTCTTGGCAAGTGATCCGCAGGGCCTGCTTTGGCGTAAATAGCTGACATACGCGCGCCATTCAGTGGCTCGCGGGTCAGCCTGCTAGGAACCCCCATGTTAAAGCCCCCGGCTAAACTTGAAAAAACGATCTTTCGCTTACTCAATGCAATCGTAGAGCCCGCTGTGCGCAGAGGTTTTGGCTCGCTGACGATTGCACCGGCAAGCCTAATAGTGCTTGAAACAACGGGCTTTAAGAGCGGCCAAAAGCGCAAAACACCACTCTGGAGTATTGGCTTAGGGCGCTATCGCTTGGTGAGTACTGCCAGGGGCGATCGTTCGTTTTGGGTGAAGAACCTCGAAAAAGAGTCGCAGGTGAGCTTCTACCTAGGGGGCCGTCGTCGCGCTGCTAATGCATGGGTGGTTCGCGACGGGCAATACAGCCAGGATATC
>JBGCFE010000020.1:0-30122 GCA_045106775.1 Halioglobus sp. | reverse complement strand
ACAGACACCACTACTGATCCAGTGACGAGCGTAGTGTCACATGCCGTTTTCGTAGCCGGTGGAAAGCGCTCGCTCAATACCACAACGTGGCGCAACGCATCTTCACGCTCAACAATACTGCGGTAGTGTTTACTTTCTGCTCGCCGACCAAAGAAAAAGCCGGTTGCAAGCAACACAACGAAAAAACCTAATTGAATAACAATATCCACGTGACTACCCGCCTGCTTCGCTAACCGGCCGATACAGGGCCAGAGCCCGGCTCAGGCCGCGGGTTGTCGGCTGTCGTATCCTCCATTATCACTGCGGTGCCATAAGCAAGAATTTCTGAGGCTCCAGCGGCTATCGAGGATGTGGCAAAGCGAACATTGATGACCGCGTTGGCGCCAATAGCTTCGGCCTGTTGCGACATGCGCTCAATTGCCTCATCACGTGACTCTTGAAGCAACTCTGTGTAGCTCGCAAGCTCGCCGCCAAAAATGTTCTTGAACCCAGCCATAATGTCCTTGCCTGCGTGCTTGGCACGTACGGTACTGCCCTGCACCAGACCCAGGTGCTCTGTCACGCGCTTATTGGGGATAATTTCTATACTACTAATCAACATGGTGCTTTCCTTGATTGCTCGGCCCACAGCGAAGGGTAGCGGGCTTCAGAACTCAACGTCACTGAACTTAAACACATTTGATGCGATAATAGCTCACTTGTTAGCCCCACTGTAGCCGAGTTCTCTTTAACGCCATGCGCCTTATGCTAGCCCCCATGGAAGGTGTGGTAGACCACACCATGCGCAATCTGCTTACCTCACTGGGCGGTATCGACCGGTGTGTGACTGAATTCGTGCGCGTTAGCGAAAGATTGCTCCCCCCAAGAGTCTTTCGCAGGCTGTGCCCCGAGCTTGATACAGGGGGTACGACGGTCTCTGGCGTTCCTGTGTACGTGCAATTACTGGGCGGGCAGCCAACAGTGATGGGAGAAAACGCAGGCCGCGCCGCAGAGCTTGGCGCCAAGGGTGTCGATCTCAATTTTGGCTGTCCTGCCAAAACCGTCAACCGCTCGGACGGCGGCGCCATTCTGTTGCGTGAACCCGATCGTGTGCACCACATTGTGAGCGCAGTGCGTGAAAACGTCGCTAGCGCCGTGCCGGTCACCGTAAAAATACGCCTGGGATTCGAAGACGACAGTCTGTTTCTCGATATTGTACGGGGCATTGAGGCCGCCGGCGCAAGTGAGCTGGTCATTCATGCGCGCACTCGCAAGCAGGGCTATCGTCCCCCGGCGCACTGGGAGCGCATAGCGGCAGCGCGAGAAGCAATCGCTACTCCCATCATTGCCAACGGCGAGGTCTGGAGCATCGACGATGCTCAGCGCTGCCAAGCGATCAGCGGTGGAACTGACTTAATGCTTGGCAGAGGCGTACTATGCCGGCCTGACCTACCCCGCCTGATTACTGCGGCCCGCAAAGGCTCGCCTATTAAACCCCTCAATTGGACTGAGATAGCGCCGTTAATACTGACCTACTTCGACCTCAATCTCGCCGCGTACGATGCGCATTACATTGGCAACCCCATCAAGCAGTGGCTAGTGTATCTACGAGCGTATTATCCCGGGGCAGCGATGCTCTTTGAACGAGTTAAGCGACTTAGAGAAGCCAGCGACATTCGCCGAGAACTCGTAAGCGAAATACACGCGTTGCAACAGTCGCCATCGGCGGCATAAAGCCCAATTCTGTCCAATTGTTTCCATCCGCCGAAAGCGCGATAATCACCCTCTATCTTCTAATGAGACGCTCCCATGGACACGCCAAGCCGGCACATTCAGCTAATGGACACCACTCTGCGCGACGGCGAGCAGACGCAAGGCGTTTCTTACTCACCCGCAGAAAAGGTCAACCTGGCCAAAGCACTACTTGAACTGCTCAAGGTGGATCGCATTGAAGTTGCCTCCGCCCGTGTTTCGCAAGGTGAAAAAGACGCTGTTACCAACATCAACGAGTGGGCGTCGGCAAACGGCATGGGCAACCGCATCGAAGTACTGGGCTTTGTCGACCACAAGAAAAGCGTCGATTGGATCGTTCAAACTCAGGGGCAAGTCATCAACCTGCTCACCAAGGGGAGTGAGAAACACTGCCGCGAGCAGCTGGGCAAATCGCTTCAACAACATGTCACTGAGATCAAACAAACCGTTGCCTACGCGCTGGATCAGGGCCTGCAGGTAAATGCCTACCTCGAGGATTGGTCAAACGGTTATCGCGATAGCCGCGATTACGTGTTTGAAATGATGGACGCAATTAAAGACTGCGGGATCACTCATTTTATGCTGCCTGATACGCTCGGCGTCATGTCCCCCGCAGAAGTGCATGAGAGCCTCACCGATATGTGTGAGCGCTACCCTGAGCAGCAGTTCGACTTTCATCCGCACAATGACTACGGCCTGGCAACGGCGAATGTCATGGCTGCGGTGCAAGCCGGCGTTAGCAGTGTGCATTGCACAGTAAACTGTCTTGGCGAGCGAGCAGGCAATGCCTCACTGGCTGAAATCGTCGTGGTGCTGCGCGACAAGCTCGGCATGGAGCTGGCCATCGACGAGCAGTACATTGCGCAACTCAGCAGCATGGTGGAAACGTTCTCTGGCAAGCGGGTGCCTGCCAACGCGCCTGTTGTTGGCGCCGACGTGTTTACACAAACGGCTGGCATTCACGCTGATGGCGATCAGAAAGGCGGGCTTTACGAAACCAAATTAAGCCCCGAGCGCTTCGCTCGCACGCGCAGCTACGCACTAGGCAAAATGAGCGGCAAGGCCTCACTGGCCAAGAACCTGGAAGCACTTGGCCTGGACCTTTCTGAAGAGAACCAGCAAAAAGTACTGGCACGCGTCGTTAAACTCGGTGATTCCAAAGAGCTTATCACCATGGAAGACCTACCCTTTATCATTGCCGACGTACTCGAGAGCAAGAGCTATCACCATATCAAATTACTTAACTGTTCTATCACCAGCGGTCTCGAGCTAAAATCCACAGCCAGCATTCACATTCAGCTAGGCGATGAAAAAATTCAGGCGACGGGCGAAGGTAACGGTGGGTTTGATGCCTTTAGCGCTGCTATTAATACGGCGATGGCAGCGCACGATTACACACTGCCCACGTTACTCGACTATGAAGTGCGCATTCCCAAGGGCGGGCATGCCGATGCGTTAACGGAATGCGTCATCACCTGGGACTGCGATAATCAGGCGGTGAAAACCCGGGGCGTGCATTCTAATCAGGTATTTGCTGCGATTTTGGCCGCCCTGCGCATCATCAACCTGGAGTTGCATGAGCGCAAAGGCGGCGGAGCTGAAGGCGGCGTTCTATCGATGCTTGGTAAAGCCGCTGAATCCTAGCGTCTAGAACCGAGAAGCTAGCGCTAATTGTGTTCGGCGGCGCTATACTCAAGAAACCGTAGGCATAGCCCGTAACGCAGCAACTACCTTATCGCCAAATTCATTGGTATTGATCATTTTCACATCACCGCCTGGCTTGGATAGGTCAGGTGTCGAATAGCCATCACCAAACACACTCTGCATTGCATTCCAGACATTTTTCGATTCCTCAACCATGCCAAAGCTGTTCTCCAGCATCATGGCAACAGAGCCGATCATCGAATAGGGGTTGGCGATGTTCTGCCCGGCGATATCAGGCGCCGATCCGTGTGAAGGTTCGTAATAGCTTTTCTGGGGCCCTTTACAGGCGGATGGCATGAGGCCCAGTGACCCCAGAATACCGCCACCTTGATCACTCAAAATATCGCCGAACATGTTTTCCATTACCATCACGTCGAACTGCCCGGGGTTTAGGCACAGCAGCGTAGCTGCAGCGTCTACCAAGATATGTTTGATCTCTACCTCAGGGTATTCAACGGCGACTTCTTCCAAGACCTCATTCCACAACACGCTAGACTTCAACACGTTACTCTTATGAATGTTGTGCAGCACTTTCTTACGTCCCATCGCCAACTGCAGTGCTTCATGCATGATGCGGCGAATCTGCTCTTCATCGTACTCCAACGTTTCACGGACATAGCGCAAGCCCGCTTCATTGACACCGACTTCTTTGTCGCCGAAGTACAGGCCGCCGACGAGTTCTCGCACCATAATAAGATCAATACCCTCGCCAATAATCTCCGCCTTTAGGGGCGAAAAGTGACCCAGCGCCTTGGGCAGCGATACCGGCCGAAAATTGGCAAACGTGTTGTAGCGTCTGCGCAAAGGCAACAATGCGCCTCGCTCAGGCTGCATATCAACGGGAATCTTTTTGGATTCTTCATGGCTCAAGCCAATTGGGCCCTTGATAATCGCGTCAGCCTCGTCGCAAATAGCTTTAGTCTCTTCTGGAAATGGGTGGCCACAATCGAAATAAGCCTGCGCACCAAATGGCGCATGCTTGAGATCGAAGGTCACCTCGTTGCGTTCCTGCACCACCTCAAAGATCTTGATGGCTTCAGCCATTATCTCTGGGCCAATACCGTCTCCGGCAAGTAGTGCGATGGTGTAGTTTTTCATGGTCGAGGTCTCTGGAATAATGGGGTTATAAACGCTAACTGCAAAACGGCGGGTATTCTACTGCAGGTTGCACAAGGTTTCATGGATTTTGCGCGGCCTTCGAAGAGGCGCTTTACCGTACCTAACAACCTAATCACGCCTCTTGCGACGCCTTTCTACTTTAGGTACTGCTTTAAGGAGCGCCTGCGTATACGGGTTTTGTGGCTCAGTCAGAATCGCTTGCGCAGTACCCTGCTCTACCAACTTACCCTCGCGCATAACGCCAACGCGATGAGCCAGCCCCGGCACGATAGAAAGATCATGGGTGATAAATAAATAGGACACCCCAAACTCGCGCTGTAGTTCGTGCAACAAATCAAGCACCTCTGCGCGGATAGATACATCGAGGGCGCTTGTTGGTTCGTCGCAGATAATCAACTGCGGCTCAACGGCCAGTGCGCGGGCGATGGCAACCCGTTGCAGCTGCCCGCCCGAAAGCTCATGAGGAAATCGCTCACCAAATTCAGGTTCTAGCTGCACGCGGCCCAGCAGCTCATCAACGCGCCGCTGTCGACTAGCTTCGTCAGGCACAACACCCAGACTCGCCATGCCTTCGGCTATAATATCGCGCACGGTAATGCGCGGGTTCATCGAAGAATGCGGGTTTTGAAAGATGACTTGTATCTTACGACGATAAGGCAGCATATCTGCACGCGCCAGATTATCGATTCTCTGGCCATCAAACACGATAGTACCGGCCCGTGTTGATTTCAGGTTCAAGATGGCACGGCCCAGTGTCGATTTACCGCTGCCAGACTCTCCCACCAATGCATACGTCTCTCCGCACTCGATTTGCAGCGACACGCCATCCACGGCGCGCGTGTGATCTACAACCCGCTGCAGAATTCCTTTGCGAACTGGGAAATACACCTTCACATCGTCGAGCACCAACAGTGGCTCTGTAGCTGCCGGCTCGCGAAACCTGTTTAGATTCGGGAGGGCTTCAATCAAACGCTTGCTGTAGGCCTCCCGAGGATGCCAGAAAAACGTTTCGACTGGCGCCTGCTCGATAATTCTACCTTGATACATAACAGCAACATCATCGGCGACATTTCGCACCACGCCCATATCATGGGTAATCAACAAAACGGCCAACTGACGTGAACGCGTGAGACCTTTGATTAGCGTTAACACCTGTTCCTGAATCGTGACATCCAACGCGGTAGTAGGCTCATCGGCTATCAGAATATCGGGCTCGCAGGCGAGCGCTATCGCAATCATCACGCGCTGCTGTTGGCCCCCCGACATCTGATGGGGATAAAAACTGTAACGAGCCTCAGGGTCAGGTATGCCAACTTCGGTAAACAGTGCAGTAACGCGCATACGCAGCTCGTCACCGCGCAACGCCGTGTGCAGCTGGAGCGTTTCTGCCACTTGCTGCCCCACCGTCTGCACCGGGTTTAAAGAAGTCATCGCATTCTGAAAAATCATGGCCACTTTTCTGCCACGCACATCGCGCATTTCAGATTCTGGGATGCCAAACACATCCTGCTCGCCGACCTGTACATCGCCCGCCGTGATTTCAAGCGCCTCAGGCAGCAACCGCATCGCCGCAAGCGAGGTCACGGATTTGCCGCTGCCTGATTCGCCTACTAACGCAAAAATTCTGCCTGCCAGCAAATCAAAGCTCACGCCCTTGAGAATGGCTTCACCGGTTTGCGCCACGGCCACGCGAAGGTTGCGTACCTGCATTTTTATGGTGGGTACTTCGCTCACGAATCTGCACCCTTCAAGCCCGTGCGCGGGTCAAAGGCGTCGCGTACTAAATCCGAGAACAGGTTGGCGGACAACACCAACACCAACATATAGAAAAACGCACCGCTGAGAGTCCACCAGATTGCGGGCTCGCGGGACAGCTCCGACCGGGCGCTGTTAATCATATTGCCCCAGCTACCCATCTCGGGATCAATCCCCACACCGATGTAAGACAGCACAGCTTCAGCCAGCACCAACGAACTAAACTCGAGCACAAACGTAATCAAGATGATATGCACCATATTCGGCAAAATATGGCGTGCCAGGATGCGTGTATGACTCACCCCAAAGGCATGAGCAGCCTGCACATAATCAAGCTGGCTCACCTTGAGTGTTTCGGCGCGAATAAGCCGGCACAATGAAGACCAGCTGGTGACACCCAGAATGAAGCACAGCGCAACAAAACGCGCATCGGCCTTTTCCATTCCGATAGAAAAGAAATCGGGGTTAAGATCGATATACACTTGGAAGAGCAGCACCGAGGCGGCAATAAGCAGAATGCCAGGTATAGAGCTTAGGGTGGTGTACAGATACTGCACCAAATCATCGACCCAGCCTTTGAAGTAACCCGCCATCACCCCCAGTGTGACGGCAATGGGCAGCATAATCAGCGTTGCCAACGTTCCCAACAATACACCGGTTCGAATACCCTTGATGCTCTGATACGCAACATCAGCGCCGCCAAGGTCGGTACCCAGCACATGATAAAACCGGCTGATATCAACAAGCCATGTACCGAAACACACAACAATTGCCTGCACCGCCCAGGAGGCGTACCAGGGCTTCTGGCTTCTGCGAAGCAATAACCACTGCAGGCCTATCAAGCCGGCTGCCACTAACAGCCCTTTGAGTATGGCTTTTAGCGATCTCGCCGCGATGTCGGCGTTTCGGTCGGCAGGATCATTTAGATGGATACCCGCATGCTCCAATGGAGGAAAATCACGGTAGGCGTTACCCTGAGCATCTTTCATGTTTTTCTTTTCGAAAGACTTCAACGCAAATGGCGCAGAGTATGTTCGTTCGAACCTGTCGCCCATTCCGCCCAGCACAACATCCAATACGCTGGTGACTTTGTTATCGTAAAAGACTTCCGTGGTTGGCGAGCCCTCTACAGGGTCCAGTGCTTTACGAAAATGTATTGAATCCAGCAGTGCAATACCCACGTACGTCATAATCACTGTGAAAGTGACCATACCCAATCGTGTGCTGAACACTTCGCCCCATCGCTCGCGCGTTTGCGGATCTTTGTTCATGCGATAAAAAAACAGCACCAGCGAAATCACTAGCAAAAATACCAGCGCGTCAGACCACAGCAGCAGGGGTTTCATTGTCAACAGCCCCCTAGTTCAGCCGCACTCTGGGATCGGCCCAGGTGTAGGAGATGTCGGTAAGAATAAGGCCAACGATATAGAGCACAGAACCGATAAACACCATACTGCGAACAATGGCGAAATCTTGCGCCCGAATGGCATCGAGCATGTAGCTGCCCAGGCCGGGGATACCAAAAAACGATTCAATGAGTAAGCTACCCATAAACAAACTGGGTATCACAACAACAATGCCCGTTAAAATCGGAATCATGGTATTTGGCAGCAGATGTCGGAACAAAACGCGCAATTCACTGGCGCCTTTGGCCCGCGCCGTACGCATGTAATCCTGGTTCGCCCCCTCTAAAAACAACGTGCGATACAAACGCGCACCAGAGCCTATACCCGAGATCACACCCACTAGCACCGGCAAAATCAAAAACTTCCACACTTGCCCCTCGGTATGAAAGCCAGAAATAGGCACTAGTCGCCACAGTTTAGCGACCAGAAACTGACCGCCAATAATAAAAAACAGCGTAGAGATCGACATCAGTAACACAAAAATAAACACTGCCCAGCGATCCAGTCGTGTGCCATGAAACATAACAACCAACAATGCCACACAAATGTTGATCCAAATTCCAAGTAGAAACGTGGGTAGCGCTACCGCCAGGCTAGGCCACATACGCTGCGAGACATCAGTGGTGATGTCTCTGCCACTTTCTGAACGGCCGAAATCCCAAGCAAACAAACGCATGGATTTGGTGTAGAAGATGGTATCGGTCACCGAACCTATGCCAGTGGCATCAGCGTTCAGAAAAAGCGGCAGGTCATACCCGTTTTTTTTCTTCCACGCCTGTATCGCTTCTGGCGTCACGTATTTTTCACCCAGCTGCGAACGCGCCATGTCATCAGGGGAGTTCACTACAAAAAACAGCATAAACGTGAGCAGGTTAACGCCGACAAGAATCGGAATGGCATACAGGAAACGCCGAATAATATAAGCCAACATAATACTACTGCCCTCCCCTTGCGGTAGCACGCTGGCGCCGTCGATAAGCAAGCACACCGGGCACAATGAGCAACACCGTGACTAGCACCATCCCATACAAAGGCCAGACGATAGGCTGATTCCACTCTATGCGTTTGCTCTCTCGTAGTTTCTGATCGACGCGTATGTACTTTAGCGTTGCCTTGGATATGCCGTGGCGCTTGGTATTGTGCACCCAACCATTATTGAGAAATATTTCTTTCGGGTAAAACGCGTTCAACCACACGGCATCTGCGCGATACAACTCAACCATTTGTGCCACCAGTGCAGCCCGCTTCGGCCCGGGTGGCAGCACGCGCATCTGTTTAAAGAGTGCATCGAATTCCGGATTGGCATAGTTACTATTGTTGGCGCCATCGCATTCGCATTCCAGTGGGCTCTCTGGGCCAAAAAGCAAAAACAGAAAGTTCTCCGGGTCAGGATAATCTGCCAGCCACCCGTGGGAATAAATCTGAGTATTTCCCGTTAACAGCTTTTCTCGCGTGCGATTCCAGTCTGCGGGCCGAAACTCAACCTGCACACCAATTTTCGAAAAAGCTCGATCGATCCAGTTCATTGAAGTGTTACTGATAGCCTGCGACTGCACATCAAGAAATATTTTCAGCGGCTCACCTGTGCGCGCGTCTCGCCCGTTCGGGTAACCTGCTTTCACCATTAACTGCCTGGCATACTCAGTGCTTTTGCGTTTTGGCTCTCCATCGACCCAATCGTAAACATAAGGGTTAATGCCGGCCTCGCCTTCTAAGTGGCCGGGAATACCCGGAGGAATGAGTGTTTGCGCTGCTATACCGTTGCCCTTATAGAAAATATTGAGGTATTCCTCTGTGTTAAAGGCTATCTGCAGTGCCTGCCTTAATGCACGTTTCTCTGGTGTGTAACCCCCGACCACCGGATCACGCATATTAAAACCGTAGTAATACAAACCGGGCTTCACATCGGGCGACATGGTAATACCGTGGTCAACCAGGTCCTCCGACATTTCAACACCATCGGGGCCAACCACAAAAGCGCGATCATAGACTCCCGTCGTATGGCCGTGTACTTCGCCGGATCGATCGTAATAACCCTGCAAGAACTTTGTCCACAGCGATAGCGACTCTTTCTCTAAACGAAAAACCGCTCGATCAATAAACGGTATTGGCTTGCCGGCGTCATCCAACAACCCCGCCTCTGCGTCGCCTGGAGCGCCTTCTGTGGGATAGAAGTCTTTGCGATAATTAGGATTCCGCTCCAAAACAATTTCGCTATTAGGGTCATTCTTAACCATCTGAAACGGGCCCGACCCTACCGGCCACCAATCAAGAGTGAGGTTACGACGATCAAAACCTGGGTTGTGATAGAACCTATCAACTTCCGGGGCGATGGGCGAAAAGAACGGCATAGCCAGCCAATAGACAAACTGCGGGTAGCGGCCCTTAATGGTTATTTGCAGCGTACGCTCATCCACTACCTGCAATCCATCGAACGCATACTCACGCAAATCTACCCATCTGTCTCTGGGTAAATCTGCCACCTCTTCGGCAAAAGACTTCATGCCGACGATGTACTGACTCATTAAACCTAGCATCGGCGAGCCATTATCGGGATCAGCCAGGCGCCGAATGGCGTAGGCATAATCAGCGGCCTCTACCGGCCTATCACCCACTTCTGGAAAATCCGGGATACTGTGATAAGCGGCAGCTTCTTTCGCTGTCGCAAACACATACAGCGGCTCACCCGCTTCGTTTTTTGCAAAGGCGGGATGCGGCTGATAATGCAGATCATCACGCAACGTGAGTGTGTACCGAGTAAAAGCGATATCGGCGGCGTCTTCCATGCTTTGGTCATCGACGGCAAGTAGCGTCTGCTTCTCATCAAGATATTGCACGTCCGGGAATGACTCTAGCGCTCCCGGAATCAGCTCATAGGGCCGCTTCAGAAAATGGTAAGACATGGGTGGTTCGTAAATCTGCATGATGAACAGCGATTCATCCGATGCATAGGACACCGCCGGGTCAAGGTGCTTGGGCGGGGTAGGCGTTATCATCGACTGGTAAGTCACCTGATTATCAGGCGCAGGGGGATGAGGGTTGTTCCAGGGTGGCTGCCCACAGGAAGCTAGCGTAGCCAGTGCGATCACCGCGAACAATGAGCGACAGCACAGCACATACATACGATAGGCCCCGGACGGGTAGCCCGCTATATTGGTCATTCAGTGATCAAGTTGTAACAGAAACGTGGTGACCAAAGGATACACTGTCACCACGTAAACCGCACCCAGAACTGTGCTGTGAATCGGCAAACTGAATCTGCGCCTGGAACCGACGAATCGTGCCTACCGATAGCTACCGATGGTCGCCGTTACGCTCTTATGCCAATAAAATCACCCTTCTGCGCTGCATGGCATTATACTTTTCACCCAACATTTTTTCTCGACCTTTGATCTCGAACTTTTGTCTCAAATTCTGGAGGGGCTGCCTGCAAATCAATCGCCGGCGCTTTTCGTGCTCGCAGTTACGGCGAGCTTAGCCAAGGATCGTCATTGCAATGGCCAACACTACTTCGTCAGCGCCGCAGCCGGATTTGCCACCGGCAGATGCAGATATGCTATGGCTGGGTCACCCCAAAGGTTTGTTCGTGTGCTTTGCCACCGAGCTGTGGGAGCGATTTTCTTTTTACGGCATGAAATTTTTGCTGCTGTTGTATCTCACAAAATACCACCTGTTTGACGATACTGCGGGCCTCGAGGTGTTGGGTGGCTATGCCGCTCTTGTGTATGCCATGCCAGTTATCGGTGGGCTTCTAGCAGACCGCTATTTGGGTATGCGCAAAGCCGTTGTGTTTGGAGGCATCCTGCTTGCACTTGGCCACCTGGGTATGGCCTTTGAGGGCGAGCAGGCACGGCAGATTGCGGGCAGTATTGTGCGCGACGATCAGGCACTGCAGGTGTTCTACTTCTCATTGGCTCTGATCGTTATGGGCGTGGGTTTTCTCAAACCCAACATATCCACAATTGTGGGCCAGCTCTATGCAGCAGATGACCCCCGCCGAGATCCCGGATTCACCATTTTCTACATGGGAATCAATATCGGCGCATTCACAGCCACCTTACTCTGCGGATACCTCGGTGAAACCTTTGGCTGGGGTTATGGCTTCGGCGCTGCAGGCATTGGCATGGTTATCGGCCTGATCACATTTTTACGTGGCCAGAGGCATCTGCACGGCCTGGCAGAGCCCCGTGACAGCCAACGCTTGGCAGAGCGCTCTGCCTTGGGTGTTTCAAAAGAATGGACGATTTATCTGGGCGCTATCGCCGGTATTTTTGTCATTTGGCAAATGCTGCAGTTTCATGCAGCCGTTGGCTTCCTCCTGAACACACTGTCTTTATTGGTCGTTGCGGCGCTGGCCTGGTTTCTCAGCGTAAAGTGTAATGCCGTAGAGCGCAGCCGCATGGTAGTGCTCATGATCCTCACGCTCTCCACCGTGGTTTTTTGGTCACTTTTTGAACAGGGCGCTGCGTCAATGACGCTCTATGCTGATAGGGTAATGGATCGAAACATTCTCGGCTTCGAATTGAGAGCATCACAATTTGGCGCCCTTAATTCGCTCTTTATTTTCCTGCTTGCGCCCGGGTTTGCCTGGCTGTGGACTGTGCTTGGGCGCAACGGGCTAGAACCCAGCACGCCGGTAAAGTTTGCCCTGGGTATTGCCCAGGCAGGGCTTGGATTTGGCGCGCTCGTCATGGGCGCCGCATCCCCTAATGAAGCAGGCATGGTCGCCGCCTACTGGATGGTACTAGCCTACTTACTCCACACCATGGGCGAGCTCTGCCTGTCGCCGGTTGGACTGTCGGCAGTCACCAAGCTCTCCGTACCAAGCGTGGTTGGTGCAATGATGGGGGTTTGGTTTTTAGCAACCGCTTATTCTGAGTTTGTCGCCGTGCAACTCTCAAAGCTAGCCGCCATTGAAACCGTCGACGGTACCGTGCAGGACATCGGGATGGCGCTGGCAAGTTACACCAACCTCTTTGATAAGCTTTTCTGGATTGGGTTGGCAGTAGGTGCTTTACTACTGTTGATATCACCCATACTGAAAAAAATGATGCACGGCATCCGATAGGACATCCACTATGGCAAACCGAGAATTCGACATCGTTGTATTAGGCGCCACCGGCTTCACCGGCCAGCTGGTGGTGGAGTATTTGGCAAATAAATACGGTGTTGATGGCGAAGTGAAATGGGCCATCGCCGGCCGTAATCGCAGCAAACTTGAGGCAGTGCGAGCAGCCAATGTGCCAGAAGAAAAGCGAGAGGCTTTGCACATTATTGAAGCCGATAGCACCAACGCTGCAAGCTTAAATGCGATGGCCCAGCGCACGCGCGTTGTCTGCACAACCGTGGGGCCCTACGCAAAGTATGGCACGCCGGTTGTTGAGGCTTGCGTGAAGCACGGCACAGATTACTGCGATCTCACGGGCGAGGTGCAATGGATGGCGCGAGTGATTTCTGAGCACCAGGCAACCGCTGAACTCAGCGGCGCGAGAATCGTACATACCTGCGGTTTCGACTCGATTCCTTTCGATATGGGCAACTGGTTTTTGCAACAGTGCATGCAGGAACAGTACGGTGCGTTTGCATCACAGGTGCGAACGCGTGTCGGCAAATTCAGCGGTGCCGCCAGTGGCGGTACTATCGCCAGCATGCTTAACATGATGGAAGAAATGAAAGCCGACCCCTCACTGCGCAAAGTGATGGCCAACCCCTATGCCCTCTACCCGAGCGACTGCGCAGTGGGCAATGATGTTGGCGATCAAACAGGGCCGCTCTTCGACGCCGAGTTCGACAGCTGGACAGCCCCTTTCATCATGGCAGCCGTAAATACCCGTGTCGTACGCCGCAGTAATGCGCTGCTAGGCTTGCCCTGGGGGCAAGACTTTCGCTACACCGAAGGGGTGCTTACCAGCTCAAGGCTAAAAGCCACAGCTGCGAGCGCAGGCTCGGTTGTGGGCATGGTCACGATGGCTATTGGGCCAACCCGAAAGCTAGCACAGCGCTTTCTGCCAAAGCCCGGCGAAGGGCCAACCCGAGAGCAACGCGAGGCAGGGTTTTACGAAGTCTACCTAGTGGGTATTGGCGACTCTGACCGAGGCCACGACACCTTTGTCAAAGTAACCGGGGATATGGATCCCGGTTACGGTTCAACCGCAAAAATGCTGGCGGAATCCGCACTGTGTTTAGCCAAAGACGAGCTCACAGTAAAAGGCGGCTTCTGGACACCGGCATCAGCAATGCAAGGCAAGTTGCTAACCCGCCTGACTCAGAACGCCGGGCTTACTTTTGAACAGTTAGATGGCCCTCCTCAGAGCGTTTAACGGACTCAGCCTGCGACGCAAATATCACCACTTCTGGCGCTGGTAAAGGCGCCACAAAGCTCGTACATTTGGCCGCATAAAACTTAACACTCAGGGGATATTCTGCGCGAGGTGAACCGATTTAACCTCACGTTTAGCGGCGAAATTCTGCCCGGCGAATCGCCGGACCAGGTCAAACTGCGCTTTGCAGAAATGTTCGAGATCGATGATCCACAAAGACTGGATCGCTTTTTTTCGGGCGAGCCCATCATCCTTCGTCGCAACCTGGAACGCAAAGCCGCCGCTGAATGTTTCCAAGAACTGCGCAAAGTAGGCATTGAAGCGCAGCTGGTGAAAGTCACTGCGCAGGAAGCTGCAGACGCCGTGGTCACCACGGCCACTACCACCGAGAAAGCCAGCAGCACAAAGGCTGACAAAAAAAACCCTAAAACACCCGCAAAGAAAACGGGTTCAAAACCCGCGAAGAAACGCAAACCGCGCGCGAAAAACACAGCGAAGACCCGCAAGAAAAAGCGTGCCGACGAAGTTCAGCTAGATCTTCCGCTTGATAGTTCAGAAACCCTCAACGACCAAAAAAGCCAAAGGGCCGCCAAACAGGCGGCTGACGAAGAAAAGAAGGCCAATGAGGCCAAGCAGCTTGAGCTGGAAACGCACGAAAAGCGCGAGGAGGAAAAGCGAGTAGCGGCAGAAATGGCGGCAGCTCAAGCGCAGGCCCAACTAGAAGCTGAGATCGCAACTAAGCAAAGAGAACAGGAGCGACAGGAGAAGGAAAGAGAGGAGCGACGATTACAAAAGGAGCGCCAGAACCGCGAGACGCTTCGAGCAGAGAAGGAGGAGAAAAAGAAGAAGGCGCAGGCGGAAGCAGCAGAACAGGCTCGTAAAACAGAGCAGATTCAAAAATCGGCTCAACCGCTGCGCATTCAGCCGACAGCCGAGGCCACCAAACGCAGTCGCGCTTCAGTAAAAACCAGCCTTGAATTGCCCCGCAGTCAGCTAGGTCATGCATCGGAATCACAGGGGCCGATTTTCAAGAAGCAGCAACCTGGAGAGCCAAACTTTTACGCTCTCGAGGCTTTCAGAAACTCTCCAAACATTCGTAATCGTTCAGAAAAAGCGAAACAGCGGGCTCGCAAAGGTCTGTTAATGGCGATCGCATCAGCGCTGAGCTTTATTATTGTCATGGCGATGTATACACAGCAGCGGAGTGAACCTCCGGTGACAACCCTGGCTGCAGTAGCCATAGACAACACAATGGGGCCGACCCTGCTCGCCAGCCCTTGGCTTGCACAGCACGATCGCGCTGGTGTGAGCACTGGTGAGACTACGCTGGCGCAATTGGGCGTGAGCGCACTAGCGCCCCCGATGCTATATTCAAACTCAGGCAAGTTATTGGTCAGCGGACGTTTGAGCAGACAAGAAACGCCGGCAGTCACTCAACCTCCCATTGAAGAAAAACTCTCTTATAGCCTACTTCGCTGTGATCTTGAGGCGGTTACCTGCGAGCACGTTGGATACCCCGATAACTCACAGCATATAGGCGCATTCGTAGAGAACCTAATCGATGGTGCATTGCTTGTTATCGATAAGCCATCTAGCACCCTCAGAAAAGTCACTTCGAATGGAGAGATCTTAGCCTCCGCGCCTATCCAGCTCCCCGATAATCCGGTGCTCGTGCTCGACGCCGGCCTACTGCTAATGAACAGCGCAACTGCGCCAGCTATTAGTGTCTATCGCTATGACACCAACGCCTTTGGCAAAAAATTAGACGAAATTCTGCTCCTACCGCCTGCCGCATTGGCGCGAAAGCAAAGTCAGGTGCATGACTTTGTGCGCACCGATGACATCTGGTGGGTTGCACTAAAAAACCCTGAGTCAGGCGCGACAAACCTATACCGCTTTGATACCCAGTGGAATTATCTTGGAGAGCTGCAAACCAGGCTTAAAACGCCCGCAACCCTCACCGCATGGGGCGAAAAACTACTCGTTTCCCAACCCGGCACGTTCATGATAGAAAGATTCAACAAGACCGGCGAGCCTGAAACACCTTTTAGCCCCAAGGGTCTCGTTGAGGTAACGCAGACGCGTAGCAAAGCGCGCGCCCTGCAGGAGCTTGCATGGCGCTCTGCCTTAGCAGTTTTCGCACTGCTTGCTGCCGCAGGCGCAGGCATTGCCTGGCTGCAACGGGCAAGAGCGCTTGTCTATGGTCAGATACGCGAACGTGGCGCGCCGCCATTGGATGACGTTGCTGACAACATGCTCTGGATACCGCCCGCGAAAGGCCGTGACACCGCGATAACACGCCTCGCAATCGCCTACGGCGCTATCGCGTTCGCCATTGTGGCTTGGTGCTTGCACGCGGCAGTCAATGCATGGGGGCTTGCCGCTATTCTCGTGACCTTGGCAGGCCCCGCTATCACGCTGGCATTGTTGCGGCGTGCTTCTCCATGCTATGTCGGTGTTGCCAACCAGTCTAACGATGGCAGCAAGAACAGCACTTTGGCCTTGATTGACCATCGCGGTGTTTACCACATGGGGTCAGGTTCGCAGATCGCTTATCGCGGCAGCTGCATGCTGCTGGATGATGTCGTCGTACACGCCGGTAGTAACGTCCTGCCCGCGTTTGACTTAGGCCGAATGCGCCAATCGATTAAGCCACTGGTGGTAGGTGGTGTCAGAGTCGATCGCAAAACGCTCATCGCCAAACTGCTCGAGGCAAAACATCCCTTCGCCCAGGGGGCCCTGATCAGTCTCGCCTGTGCTGCCTTGGGTGCTGCCCTGTGGCTAACTGGCGGCCTCTAAATACTTGCCGCACAGAGGAAGATTGTCTGGCATTCCGATATACTCGGTGCGCGATAAAACAATAAAGAACCAGCGCTATGATCAGGCGCAAAGAAGACAGCTACACCCTCTCATGAATTCAACGACTCACTGTGCAAGGACGGGGCAGAATGACAGAGCATACCGACGGCTCAGACAGGGTTTACAAAAGTTCAGACAACTCGCTGCAAACACCCAAGGTTGCGCTTTTTGTTACCTGCCTTGCCGACTTGTTTCGGCCTTGCGTGGCACAGGCATCGATCCAGTTGCTAGAAAATGCCGGATGCGAAGTGTCAGTGCCCCTGTCGCAGACCTGTTGCGGCCAGCCCGCCTACAACAGTGGCGACTATAAAGCCGCCATACCCATCGCGCGCGCTACCATAGAGTTGTTGTCTGATGCGCAGTACGTAGTCGTACCTTCAGGCTCTTGCGCCGGAATGCTTCGTCACCACTATCCGCGACTACTGAAAGAAGATCCACAGTGGCTGGCACAGGCTCAGACATTGGCTGAGAAAACCTTCGAGCTGACACAGTTCCTTCACGATGTGATGGGCGTAAAAAAAGCCGCTAAAACCGGCATCAACCCTGGCATCATGACCTACCACGACAGCTGTGCCGGTTTACGCGAGCTGGACATATCCCAACAACCAAGGGCCCTGCTAAAAGCACTTAATGGTGTAGACATTGTAGAGATGCAGGATACGGCGAGCTGCTGTGGTTTTGGCGGCACGTTTTGCGCGAAGATGCCTGAAATTTCTGCCGAAATGGCTGACGCCAAACTGAATCAAGTACAGCAAACCGGCGCCGCAGTGCTTGCAGGTGGTGATCTGGGATGCCTAATGCAACTTGCCGGAAGAGCACAGCGCAAGGGCCAAGATATCGAAGTACGACACGTGGCTGAAATACTCGCCGGCACTCTAGAAGAACCGGCCATCGGTGAGAGCCAAACGTGAGCGCAGAATCGTCGCCAAAAGTATTTGCACAGAATGCGAGCGCCGCGCTTGACGATCTCGGCGCGCTGGCCCAGCGACACGCCTTCAGCGAGACGCTAATTGAAAACCGAGCTTCCGCAGTAGAAAAACTTGAACACTACGATGCACTGCGTGCCCACGTAAAACGAGTACGCCAACACGCTCTGGAGAATCTCGGCTTTTATCTCGGCCAGTTCGAGCAGGAGGCTGCGCATAACGGAGCCCATGTGCACTATGCTCGCGACGGCGAAGAGCTGAACAGTCTGGTGCTCAGCATTTGTCAGCAGCACGATGCGCAGTCTGTTGCCAAAGGCAAATCGATGGTAACGGAAGAAACACGGCTTAACCCGTTTCTCGAAAGCGCTGGAATATCTGTCGGCGAGACGGATCTGGGTGAATACATCATTGCGCAGGCGGGAGAAACGCCCAGCCATATTGTCTGCCCGGCAGCACACAAATCTGCCGATGACGTTCGCGCGCTTTTCCTCGATCAGCATGCATTAGGCAGTAGAGAGCTCCCAGAGGTTGAGGATCTCGTTGAAGAGGCGCGGCAGGTAATGCGGGCGCGCTTTTTAAACGCTGACGTCGGTGTTATTGGCGCCAACGCATTAGTCGCAGAACTTGGCTACTCAATGCTGATTACCAATGAGGGCAATGGCGATCTCTGCGCGAACCTTCCCAATGTATTAATTATTTGCTCTACAATCGAACGCGTATTGCCACTGGCAGAAGATGCAACCGCTATGGCGCGATTGCTGACTCGCGCCGCCACTGGTCAGCAACAGAGCTGCTACACCAGTTTCTATGGCGGCCCCAGAAGAGGCAATGACTCCGACGGCCCGCTAGAAACGCATTTCGTATTGTTAGACAACCAACGAACGGACCTTTTAGGAAGCGACTATCAGGAAATGCTGGAGTGCATTCGCTGCGGCGCCTGCCTAAACCACTGCCCAGTGTTTACAGCCGTAGGCGGCCACACCTATGACTCGGTGTATCCGGGCCCAATGGGTTCGGTGCTGACGCCCCTGCTAACATCGCTTGAAAGCAGCAATGCACTGCCTAATGCTTGCACCGCCTGCGGCCGGTGCGAAGAGGTGTGTCCAGCCGATATACCACTGCCAGATTTGCTGCGCGATCTGCGGCACGAAGAACATACGCTAAAGCTCTCTGCGACACGCTGGCGTTTGGGCATCACATTGCATGCGCTACTTTCACGCACGCCATGGCTGTACCGCGCGGTAACCAATACCGTGATTTCCCTTCTGCATGCAGCTGGCAAAAAGCGCGGGCGTTTTACACGGCTCTTTTTCGCCGGTGGATGGAGTTCACAGCGCGACTTCCCTGCCCCCGCTGCAAGCACCTTTATGCAGCAATATAAACGTTCGCAGAAGGCACAACGCAGAGAAGCGCGCGAGCCAGGGGTTAGTAATACCAAAGGGGTTAGCGGTGAGTAAAAGCAGTCGGGCTGACATCTTTCAACGGCTTAATGGTAGCGATAAAACAAGCCATGACAGTGTTGTGCGTGCAAGACAGCAACTAGGCTCTGCGCCCGCAGCAGAGTTGCCCAGCGATAATCTGGCGATAGCCTTTCTGTGCAATGTGCTGAACAACGGCGGCACAATTGACTGCGCCAAAGACCGCACTGGCACCATAAAAGCACTCGGCGCCTATCTCTACGACCAGTTTAGAACCCAGCGGTTGGTAGCGGGAAACGACCCGCGCCTTGCCGCCCTCCCCTGGCGGGATGCAGGCCTGCTTCCCCGATTTGGCGCAGCCGAAGACGGCGAAGCAGCCGCACTGAGCTATGCACAGCTAGCGGTGGCCGAAACAGGCGCTATCGCCACATTTACCGGTAAAGCGAGCCCGGCAGCCAACGCCTTTTTACCAGAGCATCACCTTGTGCTGGTCGCGCTAGAAGATATTGTGGCCGATTGGGAAGCCGCCTGGGCGCGAATTCATAGCGTGTGGGGTAACGCCAGTCGCCCCCGCGGCGTCAATTTTATTGCTGGCCCTTCCAGTACAGCCGATATAGATGGACAACTGGTTGCCGGTGCTCACGGGCCACGGCGCTGGCATGTCATTGTTGTGGGCGAACTTCCAGCCGACACCTGTGCAAGGGCACATGCGCTTTGGCAGGTCGCCAATTCGGAAAGTTAAAATGGGTAGGAATCCTACGGTACTAAATGAGAGTGCCAGCTTTAAGAGATAGCGCCGCCAGTTAAGTCCCGGGGGGATGCACATTGGTCAAGTCAATATCGTAGGCTTCAGGCTCAAGGCTGCACTTGATGCCGATCGTCTCTTTCTTCTTCGAAGTTTCCTGCGCTTGCAGATCGATAACGCGAGTTTGCTTCAGTTGACGCTTCTTAGCGTCCAGCAGCACCATAATTTTTGGGCGTAAACGGCGCGTTCTATATTCAGCAACCACAACACCGACTTCGCCAGACGTCAGCTCCACTAGAGTACCCGCTGGATACAATCCAATCGCCTTAATAAACGATTCAACCAACTCGGCCTGGAAATCCTCATCTCGCGCCTGATACAACACTTTGATCGCGTTCGTCGGGGAGATCGCCGGAGCATGCTCGCGGTTGCTAGTAATCGCATCATAGGTATCCACAATGGCAGCAATGCGCGCGAAAGGCGGTATTTGGTTACCACTTAAACCCTTTGGATAGCCCGAACCGTCGTGGCGCTCATGGTGATGGGCAACCATATCAATAACGTCCTGATTCACAATGCCGCACTCTTCCAAAATATCGAGCCCGTGATTGACGTGCTCGGCCACTTGCCGAGCTTCGTCAGGAACCAGCTCACGATTGGCCTGCAACACAGTGGAGTCAACACGCAGCTTACCAACGTCCATCAACATACACCCCATTGCCAGGGCGCGCAGGTCGTGACGTTGCAGGCCGATTTCCCGGCCCAAAGAGACAGCCCAAATGGCCGCACTTAAGGAATGCTTATAGGTGTACTGATCATGTTGCTTCAGCCTCGTTACCCATACGCAGGCATCTGGATTTCGACTGATACTATCGACAATAGGGTCACAGGATTTTCGAAGCTTGATGATATTGAGCTTCTCGCCTTCATGCACTTGCGCAAATACGTCGCCAATATCGCCAACAAGGGTGTTTAGCGCCTGCTGCGCATGTGGATGCTCGTCTTCCCAGCCGGTCTCATCACGGTAGGGCTGAATGTCCCGCCCGTGAAAAATAGTGCGCAGCGGCACTCTGGGGCGTTCTTTGAGCGCTTCTTTGCGCTCAGCAGAGGAAATTTGGGTCTTCTTCTTCGGGTTTAGGTTTGCCTTGCGATCGTCGGCCTTTGGCAGCGCCTGGCGCCTCTTCACAAAGGTGTCCTGCGAACTGCGCCGAACATCGACCATTACAAAATCGCAGTATTGGCGAAGCCTGGCCAAATCTTCAGGGTCTTCTACAAGAAAGCCCTGAGTAAAAAATGGAGTCTCCAGCCACGGCCTGTCCAAGCCACTGACGTACATGCCAATGTCTAAGTCACTTACTGGAATTTTGAGGGTTTTAAGCATGCAAACCCGTTGCCCCGAAAAGAATAAATCGCCCCTAAGCGAAAACATAGCGCAACTACGTAGGCTCTGCTCTCAATTGTACATTTTCACATTCCCTACGGTAGTACAGTCAAATGTCATGTCCAGCGTAACCGCTTGATTATGGAGTGCATATTGTCGAGTATTGTGATCTGGCTCACAGGGAAATCGCGTTAAACCGTAACGCTGAAATTGGCCAAAAATAATTGCCAACTATTACTGTTTTTCAAGACCAGAAATCTCCACCTAAAAACACTTTTTGACCGCCTTAGGACACTATTCATGCGCAAGCTCTTTTTCATCGTAATTGCCTTTCTAGCATTCATCGCAGTCGTACCCATCGGCATGATTGCCACCGGCACAATCAATGTCGCAAGCATACCGATGATGCTGAATGTAATGATGGGGAGGGATGGCCCTGCCGCCAACGAGGGGACCGTGCGTACGCGCTATCAAGTACCCGAAGGCTTCTCGATACAGCTTTATGCCGCAAACTTACCCAAGGCGCGCTTCATGCGTTTTACGCAAGGCGGTGATCTACTGGTTAGCCGGCCTCACAGCGGTGATATTCAGTTACTGCGCAAGGATGCCAACGGCGATGGCCAGCCAGACAGTGTGACCACACTGCTCAGTGGTTTAGAACGCCCACTGGGCTTGGATTTTCACGAGGAATGGCTGTACATAGCTGAGTCGGATCAGGTTAGAAAAATTCGTTTTAACCATTCTAACGGCAGTGTTAGCGGCGAACTTGAAAGTGTTGTGACAGGACTAACCAGCAATGGTAACCACTGGAGTAAAACGCTGCGTATTGGCCCAGATAAAAAGCTGTATCTGGCCCAGGGCTCAACCTGTAACGTTTGCAAGGAAGAAGACAAGCGTCGTGCGACCCTTATGCGCATTAACCTGGATGGCACTGATCAAACCATTATTGCCACGGGATTACGTAATGCGGTGGGCTTCGACTGGTCACCCAGCGATGGAAAAATCTACGCCACCGACAACGGCAGAGATCTACTGGGGGACGATTTTCCACCCTGCGAACTGAACCGAATAGAAACCGGAGGATTTTACGGCTGGCCATACTTTAACGGCAACAATCTGCCAGACCCAGACATGGGCGCTGATCCGCAGGCAGAATCACGCACACCCATTGCACCCGTGCATTCATTCCCCGCGCACAATGCGCCGCTGGGCATTACGTTTCTCACGCACCCCGAGACACCAGATGCCTATCGAAACAGCGCGCTGGTCGCGCTACATGGTTCGTGGAATCGCAGCGAGCTCGATGGCTACAAAGTGGTATCGCTGCACTGGACGGATGAGGGCATCGAATCGCGAGATTTCCTTACCGGTTTTCTACAGGGGAATGATGTCAGCGGCCGACCAGTAGACATTCAACAAGGGCCAGATGGCGATATTTATATATCCGATGACTTTGCCGGTGCGATTTATCGGGTCAGTTATGGCAGTGGCGGTAGCCAAAGCAGCGCTATACTCGTGCCCGGTAAAACAGTCGATAAAACACCCCCGGCCTGGCTGAACAACGTCAACCAACCGGAGATGGCCTCTCTGGGAAAGGCGCTGTATACAGACAATGCCTGCGCTAGCTGTCATGAGCTGGGCGAGAACCCGAAGCGATTGGACAACATCGCCACCAGGCGCAGCTACAACGAAGTGATGGAGGCGATGACCGCACCGCAGTCGCCCATGCCTGTTTACAACTTCAGCGAATCTGAGCTGCGCGCTATTACGCTATATCTGATGTCGAATTGAACCCAGAGGCCGACTTTGTTGCTACTACTGTTACCGCGATGGTGAATGGGCGCTAACAATGCTGCGGTATCTTCCCAATGCACTGACCGTATCGCGCATGCTCATTGCCGTACCACTGGGATTTTTTATTCTGCACAAACAGTTTGAAATCGCGTTTTTTCTGGGTGTGTCCGCAGGGCTATCAGACTTGCTAGACGGCTACTTTGCAAGGCGACTCAACGCCTTTTCCCGATGGGGTGCAGCACTAGACCCCATCGCTGACAAAACGCTTGTACTAATCATGTTTACCAGTATGTCGGCCATCTCACTGGTACCATGGACGCTCAC
This sequence comes from Halioglobus sp., assembly GCA_045106775.1. Lineage (GTDB taxonomy): Bacteria > Pseudomonadota > Gammaproteobacteria > Pseudomonadales > Halieaceae > Marimicrobium. The sequence continues at coordinate 6,640 of JBGCFE010000020.1, read as the reverse complement.
TGCCATCATCGTCGCCCGCGATATCATCATCATTCTTGGGGCATCCTACTACTACAAATTTATCGGGCCTTACGAATTTGGTTCCAGACCTCTGAGCAAAGCCAATATGGCGTTTCAAATCGCCTTTTGCGCGCTCATCCTACTCGCGCAAGTGGTTGATTGGGTACCAGCAACCGTGATTTGGATCGCTATGGCCCTGCTCATTGGAACGGCGGTGGCCAGCGTTCTCGACTATGCACAGTTCTGGACCCGTGAAGGGCTTAAAACACGCAGAAACAACCTCTCAACTCGCCGAAAAAAACGCTTGAAAAAGGTACCTAGCACACCCGTGAAAAAAGAACTGAACATACTGACCTACAACATCCATAAAGGATACTGCTCGGGAAACCGTCGGTTTGTGCTTGATTCTATGCGTCAACGCATCGCCGAATCAGGCGCAGATATCGTCTTTCTTCAAGAGATCGCTGGCCGCGCTGAAAAAAGTGAGGCAAAAAAACGCAAGTTTTCTTACCCCGACCAACCGCATTTCGAATATCTGGCAGAAGAAGCCTGGCCACATTATGCATATGGTCGTAATGCGATTTACCGGAAAGGCGATCACGGCAATGCGATATTAAGCATGTACCCTTTCACCAGCTGGGAGAATATCGACATTTCTAAATTTCCCCGCTCTAGCCGCAGTATTCTGCACGGCGTGATTGAGCTACCGGACCACCAAACCCGCCTGCATACTCTATGTGTTCACATGGGTTTGCTTGAGCAGGAGCGAAGAGAACAACTGCAGGCGCTCACCGATCGCATCAACGAACATGTGCCACCCAATGAGCCAATAATTATTGCTGGCGATTTCAATGATTGGCGCCAGCGCGCAGAACTTCATCTACATGACGATCTCGGGCTAAGTGAGCTATTTGTCGAACTAGAGGGCCGCCACGCTCGAACCTTTCCAGTATGGGCACCCATATTACCCGTTGATAGAATTTACTACCGCGGCTTAAAGCCGGTTCGCGCTCAATGCCTAAATGATGGACACTGGCGTGACTTATCTGACCACGCCGCACTGTTTGGAGTATTTTCACTGTGACAACTACGCCGCTGGCCGCCACCTTGCTTGATGACCCGGACTTTATTTCAGAATTAAAAGAAGCGGCAAAAAGCGCCAATAAAACTGATAAACAAGCGAGCCGCTACGCAGCAAAGTGCTTAAAAGAAATTGAAGCAACACCGCGCACAAGTTGGCTTCGGCCGGCGGCGAAGTTGGCGCGATTTGTGTATACGCGCAGCTATGAAGCGAAGTTAGACATCAATCTGGAAAAGCTGGAGGAGCTGCGCGAACTCTCAAAAACACACTTGATTCTATTTCTGTGGTCGCATAAATCGCACATGGACAGCTTCGTGTTTTTGCTATCGCTGTACGAAAATCAGTTTCGCCCTATCCCGCTCATTTTCGCTGGCGTAAACATGAATTTTTTGGGGTTCGGTGCACTGGCCCGCCGCGTGGGCGCCATTTTTCTACGCCGTTCGTTTGCCGATGATCCCATCTATAAACTCGTATTCCGCCGTTACATTGACTTCGTCATTCGCAACAAAATGCCGCTGTCATGGTCCATCGAGGGAACGCGGTCACGTACGGGAAAGCTATCGCCCCCAAAGCTGGGTGTGCTCAACTGGGTCGTAGAAGCCTGCGAGCGTGAGCAAATGAAGGATGTTGTTATTGTTCCGGTATCCATTGCTTTCGATCGAATTGCTGAGATCAACGACTATGTTGCCATGCAACAAGGCGTACCCAAGCGCAAAGAATCGTTAAAGTGGTTTATCGATTACATTTTTGGACAGCGATCGCCCCACGGCAAAGTGTACGTTCGATACGGCAACGCTATGCCTATGCCGGTATCGGCGATTGACCCCAGTGCGTCTGAAGGCCGTAAGCGGTTAGAGGTGTCACAGCTCGCGTTTGAAGCCAGCCGCAGAATTGAGCAAATTACGCCGATCAAGGCCACCGACGTACTGGCCATGGTGTTATTGGGCGCAAACCGCAGGGCCCTGACGCCCTCGGAGATTGCCAGGCAAGCGGCCGAGATTGTTCAGCTGATCAAGCAAAAGAATCTACCTGTGGCTACTGGCTTCTCATTGGATACCCAGGAGCAGGTAGATGCCGCAATACTGGCGCTCACTAACAGCGGCCTGGTAAAGCGCTTTGACAAAGCAAGTACACCGGTATTTTACATACCGCGTAGCCAACATCTGGCGGCTGCCTATTATCGGAATACGGTAACGCACTACTTTCTCAGTGCGGCACTGGGCGAAATGGGGCTAGCGCTGTGCACGCTTGATATTGAGCAACCCAACGAACTCACTCTGCGCAAGCATGTGAAGGGGCTACGTAACCTTTACAAGTTTGAGTTTTTTTACAAATCGTCTGCGGAATTTTGGCGCGACGTACTCGATGAAACCAATACACGTTATCCCGGCTGGCAAGACGGCGGAAAGTCGCTGCAGAAGCATTTGCAAAATCAACCACCCAGATTTGGTCATGCGATTTTGCGTTCATTTACCGAAGCCTATTTAGTACTCGCCGTGGGCCTCCTCCAGCTAGGCGACAGCCCTGTCAGCGACCGCAAAGCCTTCACCAAGCAGTTGCTACAGCAGGGTCGACAAATGTTGCTACGCCAATCCATCAGCGGCGAATCTTCGATCTCACAGGATTTGTTTGCCAACGGTTTACGCATGGCAGAGCACATGCAACTGCTGGAACGTTCTGAAGAGGGTCTGGCAGAAGCAAGACAGGCCTTTGCCGACAGAGTACTGGCTGCGCTATCTGCCATCGATCTTCTACAGGCCAGACACGATGAAGCCTGGTATTCACCTTTTCCCGACTTGCCTGGCACGATAAAAAGTTGAAGAGCACTGGGCTTGCTAACGCGGTAAAGGTAATATCGGCCGGAACGATTTAACAGCGAAGGAAGATCATGGGAATCTTGGACGTTGCTAAAACACTGATTGAAGCGCCCACACTGCTTCAAATCAGTAAAGAGATTGCGCCTAGGCCACTATCCACAGCAGACTGTCTTGCGGCGCGGCTAGAAAAAACCGTTAGCCGCTACCCACACCACACAGCCGTAATATTTGAGAACCGTAGCTTAACTTGGCATGAATTAAATGCGCTGGGCAACCAGTACGCGGGTTCTCTGCGCGACCTCGGCCTTCGCCGCGGCGACACTGCCAGCCTGGTAATGGAAAACCGTATTGAGTTTTTAGCCTGCCTCATTGCGATGAACAAGCTAGGCATTACGGCCGCATTAATCAACACCAACCTTACAGGTAAGCCACTCACGCATTGTTTGAAAATAACAAATTCAAAACTGTGTATCTTCGGCGCTGAATGTGCTGAAGCGGTTACACAGATTCATGCCGAAGAGGATCTTTCGGCGATAGCGAAATACCTGATTGTGCCGGATGGCGAGTCTGTAGAAACGCCGCAGTGGTGCAAAAACTTAAGTGAGCTTGCCCAAGGAAGGGATGAACAAAACCCCGTTGAAACCGGCGGCAACACGCTCGCGGACGTCGCACTCAACATTTTCACCAGCGGCACGACGGGGCTACCCAAGGCCTCCGTGATTTCGAACCGGCGATTATTGGTTAGCTCAGCGCTTTCCTACAAAGCAGGGCTTAAGTGCACGCAAAAAGACTGCATATACCTTTGTCTTCCTCTGTACCACGGCACAGGTTTGTTTCTCGGCGTGGGCGCAGCGTTTGCGACGGGTGCCTGTATGTTTATCCGGCGCCGGTTTTCAGCGAGTAAGTTTCTTCCCGAAGTGCGCGAGCATGGTGCAACCTGCTTCGTTTATATCGGTGAGCTCTGTCGTTATCTACTGAACACGCCGGAAAACGCCGACGACTTTAAAACTCCCCTCACCACCATGATGGGTAATGGCCTGCGGCCGGATGTATGGCATCAGTTTAAAGAACGTTTTGGTGTGGCTAGAGTCGCTGAATTTTACGGCTCCAGCGAAGGTAACGTTGGCTTCGTCAATATGCTCAACAAAGACTGCACCGTAGGCACCACCACTATTCCGCTAGCGCTTGTGAAATACGATGTTGATGGCGATGAAATCCTGCGCGATAAAAACGGGCTTCTTATCGAGGTTGAACGTGGCGAACCGGGCCTTCTGTTGGGAAAGATCACCGAGCTCACCGTCTTCGAGGGTTATACCAGCGAAGCAGAAACTGAAAAAAAGATAATCCGAGGCGCTTTCGAGCCCGACGATGCCTGGTTTAACACCGGTGATTTAATGAAAACCGTTGATGTTGGTTTTTCATTCGGCATGACGCACTACCAATTTGTCGATCGCGTGGGAGACACTTTCCGATGGAAGTCTGAGAATGTATCGACTAACGAAGTAGGCGAGATTATCAATGGACACCCGCAAATCGACTTTTGCAATGTGTACGGTGTCGAAATCCCCGCTGCCGATGGTAAAGCCGGGATGGCTGCCATTGTACTCTCAGAAGGCACACAAGACCTGGATGCGGCAGACTTCTCTGCCTTTGTCTGCGAACAACTGCCCAGTTACGCACGGCCCGTGTTCCTACGCATTCAACGAGAGCTGGATACCACCGGCACCTTCAAAATGGTGAAGGGAGATTTACGCAAGCAAGGATACGACCTCAATCAGGTATCTGACACACTAATGGTCATGAAACCGCGCAGTGACCGCTACGTGCCATTAGATGCTGAGTTTCTACAGGTCATTAATGCGGGGAAAGCTGGGTACTGACTCAGGCTGGGCACCCACTTAAGCCGAATTACCACCTGCACGCGGGCTGCGACGGCGCCGCTTCGGGCCATTTGGACGACCCTGTGCGTTACCGCCATTTTTAGAACCCGCGGTGCCGCCATTTTTAGAACTAGAGTTACCACCGCGATTACCACTTCGGCTGCTGTTCCCACCGGCATTGCCGTTGCTGTTTCCGACACTGCTCCCGTTTCGGTTGCTGCTATTACCATTACCGTTGTCGCTTCGATTGTCGCTTCGATTGTCGCTTCGGCTGCCGCTTCGATTACCGTTTTGATTACCGCTACCGTCGCCAGAACGCTGACTGCGGCCGTGACCACTACCCTGCCCCGAGGCACCGCGCTTTCGATTACGCCCCCTGCCGCCTGATTTTGAGCGGGCATTTCCAGCATCACCCTGCGAGCCACCTCTTCGCTGGCCGCCTTGTTTCTGGCCTCCCCGTTTCTGCGCACCGCGCGGCGCACGCAAAGCCCTGCTCTCTGGCAACTCATGCTCGGGTTCAAAACCATCGATGTAATCGCGCGTTAGATGCTTCTGTATCAACTGTTCAATATCGTTGAGTTGTTTCGCTTCATCGGCGCTGACTAAAGAGAACGCTTTGCCTGTTTGGCCAGCACGCCCCGTACGACCAATGCGATGCACGTAATCCTCAGGCACATTGGGCAGATCGACGTTCACCACCTGTGGTAGCTGTTCAATATCCAGCCCACGCGCTGCTATGTCTGTTGCTACCAGCACCCTCACCTTGCCAGCCTTAAAACCCGCGAGCGCTCGCGTCCTTGCGCCCTGACTTTTATTGCCGTGAATAGCGGCCGCATTGATATCTGAGTTTTGTAAGTAATGTGCCAGGCGGTTGGCACCATGTTTGGTGCGGCTAAAGACCAACACCTGTTGCCAGTTGTTATCCCAAATCAGCTCCCGCAGAGCAGCCGGCTTACGCTTTTTATCGACCGGATAAACCCACTGCTCGACACTCTCTGCGGTCGCATTGGTCGGCGACACAGACACCTCCTGTGGGTTCACAAGCAGCGATTGCGCCAACGCGCGAATATCCGGAGCAAAGGTCGCAGAAAACAGGAGGTTTTGCCGTTTTGCAGGCAAAAGTTTTAGCAGGCGTTTAATGTCATGGATAAACCCCATGTCGAGCATGCGATCTGCTTCATCTAACACTAGAATTTCCAGCGCCTTGAAATCCACCTCTCCTTGCTGATGCAAGTCCAGCAGGCGCCCAGGGGTGGCGACCAGAATATCGATACCCTGCCGAAGCTTAGTGATTTGCGGGTTAATTTTTACACCGCCAAACACCACCGCTTTTTTAAAGGGCAAGTGCTTACCGTATGTTTCGATACTCTCTGCTACCTGCGCGGCCAACTCTCGCGTCGGTGTCACGACCAAGGCGCGAATGCGGTGCGGATGCGGATTACCGCCCTCGTGCAGCAGGTGCAGCATGGGCAGTGTGAAACCCGCCGTTTTACCGGTGCCTGTCTGCGCGGCAGCCATTAAATCGCGGCCAGTCAGTACCGCAGGAATGGCCTCGGCCTGTATCGGTGAAGGTTCTGTGTAGCCTTTCTCGGCCACAGCAGACAGTATGGGCTCGGCCAGACCGAGCTCGTCAAATGTCATGGGTTTGCTCTTTCAAGTAGATAATCGTTTGTAAGCGCGCAGCAGGCTTTTACTACCAAGCCCTGCGAAGGCCGCGCATCTTACTGTATCGACTAGCTCTCTACAAACGCCCTCTCAATGACATAATGCCCAACATTCCCCTGCCGCGCCTCAGAGAAACCACGCTGATCGAGAATGGCGCAGAACTCTTTGAGCATGCTGGGGCTGCCGCACAGCATGAA